>NZ_JBNNMG010000047.1:0-43326 GCF_050272555.1 Lysinibacillus sp. NPDC047702
TCGTCGCTCGCCCACTGGAAGCCTTGCTCTGCGCGAAAGCGAAGCGTCAGCGGCAAAGCGAGTAGCCTGGAACGGAAATCACCTTCATTTTGACTTAGTAGTATTCACAAAGAGTCCTTTGACCATTTAGTTTTTCCATAGTGTTATTTATTCCACCCTTTTTCCTTAAAACGCGCGATAGCTTCAATTCGATTACCAACATTTAATTTTTCTAAAATAGTTGATATATAATTGCGAACAGTTCCTGCTGATAAAAATAATTCAGCAGCAATCTCTTTTGTAGTCTTGCCCTCTGCAACTAGTGTCAATACCTGACTTTCACGCTCAGTTAAAGGATTTTCACTATCATCCTCATAAACAAAATCGACTAGTTCAGGTGCATAAATTCTTTTACCGTCCATAATAATACGGATAGCATTGACCAATTCCTCTATAGGGCTATCCTTTAGCAGATACCCTCGGACACTAGCCTTTCTAGCACGCTCAAAATAACCTGGTCTTGCAAATGTTGTTAATATAATTACTTTACAATCAAATCCAGAGCTATGCATTTCCTCTGCAGCGTCAAGTCCAGTTTTCACCGGCATCTCAATATCCATAATACAAATATCAGGCTGATGTTCAGCTACAAGTGTCAATGCTTCCTCCCCATTTTTGGCTAAGCCGACGACTTCCATATCATCTTCCATACTAAGTAAAGAGCGAAGTGCGCCTAATAGCATACCCTGATCTTCAGCAATTACAATTCGGATCATGTCACAAGCCTCTTTTCTATATGTTCTTCAGGTTTTCCTTGACCTTCTGATGCGTAATTGCCACTGGAATCGACACCGTTAATGTGGTGCCCTTCTCGCTTTCAATTTTAAAGGAGCCGTTTATAAACTCTAAACGTTCACGCATTCCGTTTAATCCATTTCCTGTCTTCCATGCTTGCTTTTTCGTAATTCCTTGTCCATTATCACGAACTACCAAGTACACCTCTTTAAAGTTTTGATGAAAAGCAATTTCACATTTAGTAGCACCGCTGTGTTTGATGACATTATTTACTGCCTCTTTTAAACACATAGATAAAACGTTTTCTACAAGTGGCGGCACTTGTAATGTCTCTTTATCCCCATCAAAAATAAATTCCATTTCTGCTGCCCGCAATATTTGAGAAATGCGCATCAGCTCATCCTCAAATTTTGTTGTTCTCATATCAGAAACTAATTCACGAACCTCTTTCAATGCAATACTTGCTGTTTGACGAATGTCTTTAATCTCTATTAAAGCCTGTTGCGGATCTCGGTCAATTAGTCTTGAAGCTAGGTCACTTTTTAAGCCAATCATGGATAATTTTTGACCTAGTGTATCATGTAAATCTCGGGCAATACGTTGTCGTTCCTCAAAAACAATTAACTCAGCAATTCGCTCATTAGCCGTTTCTAGCTGGCCCTCTAAATTTTCACGTTTGTTTTTTGAATAGATCGTTAGCGGAAGAAGTACGACTGCTAAAATCGTTAGCACAACAAACGGTAGTTGTGATAAAAATAAGTGCAGCTCCACAAAGAAACCAGCACCTGTCGAAATAACCGTAAAGCCAATATGTAACCCATACATAATATAAAAGCCAACCGGTCTACGAATATTACCAATGAAGAACGCTGTGAAAATTGATAGATACACATAGCCATACAATATTGTCATCACGATATTAATGACCATTTCAAAGCTAATCCACATATAAACAAGGCCGTTTTTCGAATTCATAGAAAACCGATAAAAAATAAAATATAGCATTAAAAATGTAATTCCTATCGATATTTCTAAATAGGAGGATTTTCTAAAAATAAAGAAAAACGGTAGGAAACAGAAAATAATCCATAAATATATACTGAGCATCGGACTATTCGGAATAATACTGTGCCATTTCCTCAACATAATCTCACGCTCTTTCCTACTTTTCCCTTATTATAACAAGAAAATTAATTTTATGCCTGTGCATGGCTTTCCTATGCCTATCATGATATGGGTAGCACTATTTAAGTAAAACAGCCATCCCTTTAGAAGAGATGGCTAAAATTTCTACTAAGCGGCGATACTGCCTTTTGCTTTTCGCTTAATGATTTCATTAACGTCTTTAAACGATATAAACTTCCCTTGATCTTCATCATATAATTTGTAGCGCAATGATTCTAAGCTTGTACGCAATGTAATCGTTGTTGCAGTATGCAGTGGTGGTGTTTCATTATGCGCTTTTTCAAGATTATAGTTCGGTACACGCGGAGCTAAATGGTGGACATGGTGGAAACCAATATTCCCTGTAACCCATTGTAATAGCTTTGGCAATTTATAATACGAGCTTCCTTCAACAGCAGCCTTTACGTAATCCCATTCCGAATCATGTTCAAAATAAGAATCTTCATACGTATGTTGAATATAGAATAACCAAATTCCTAGAGCTCCAGCAATGAATAATGTTACACCCTGTACCAGTAAAAATGCCTGCCAACCCATCGTATAAATTAATGTTGCACAAAGTCCTGCAATTACAACATTTGTTACATGAGTATTAAGACGTTCCTTCTGTTTTGCATCCTTACGATTAAAACGGTTTAATACTAATACCATATATAATGGACCTAACCCAAACATAACAAATGGATTACGATAAAAACGGTACCATAAACGTTGACCTTTAGAAGCCTGTAAATATTCCTCTACTGTCATCATATCAATATCACCAATACCACGCTTGTCTAAGTTCGAGCTTGTTGCATGGTGAATTGTATGCTCACGCTTCCATTTTTCATATGGGAATGATGTTAACACTCCAGTTAAAAAACCAACCCCGTCGTTTGCCTTTTTACTTTTGAAAAATGAACCGTGTGTACAGTCGTGGAAAATTATAAATGCCCTTACGACAAACCCTGCTGAGATAACACTTAATCCCGCTGTTAACCATGGTGAAACATCTACTAACATATATCCAGCAATCCATAGTGCGATTAACGGTACAATCGTATTGATCATTTGAAAAATACTTTTTGCTGAATCTGATTTCGCAAATGGCGCTACATCTTGGCGCAGTTTTTTTGTTTTTTCTTTATCTGTTGCCATTGTTTACTCCCTCTTTTCTTTTTTCCTTATGACCTCATCATAAAACATGAGCATAATCTAGCAACAGACGCAAACATCATAAAAAGGATATGACATTTGTCATATCCTTTTATTTAGGTCCAGATAAATGAAGCTGATAAAACACCAGATCCAGCCATTGTTCAAATTTATAGCCTGCATTCTTTATTGTGCCTGCATATTCAAAGCCTAATTTTTCATGTGCTTTAATACTGCCAATATTATCACCATCAATGCCTGCTACAAGTGTTTTCACACCCTGCTCCCCTGCAATTCGAATAAGCTCATGCATTAGCTTAGTAGCAATTCCCTTTTGATAATGATCCTTATGCACATACACAGAGTGCTCCATCGTATGCTTATATCCAGGATAAGGACGGAACTGACTATAAGTAGCAAAGCCTGCTACTACACCATTCTCGTCAAAGACAAGTAGAGGATTATCAGAAGCCTGTTGGTCCTTAAACCATTGCATTTTTTCCTCTAACGATTGCGTTTCGTAACGATAAACAGCCTTACTCGTTAAAATAATATCGTTGTAGATGTCTAAAACCTCAGGTATATCTTTGTCCTCCATGAAGCGTATCATCATGTTCACATCCCTCAATCAATTATGATAGTTTGTAATCTTTACTTCTATATTTCATAAATTTCTTATTTAACATTACACATTAAAATAGCGAGCATCAGGATGTGCAAAGACAATCGCAGAAACAGAAGCCTCTGGTTCCATCATAAAGCCTTCAGTTAAATGAACACCAATATCTTCCGGTTTTAATAGGCCAAACAACTTCTCTTGATCCTCTAAATTTGGACATGCAGGGTAGCCGAATGAGAAGCGTTGCCCTTGATATTTGGCAGCAAAACGATCACGCATTGTAAAGTCTGTGGCATCCGAGAAGCCCCATTGGTCACGAATTTCCTGATGCATTCTTTCTGCAAAGCCCTCTGCTAATTCAAGTGCTGTAGATTGTAATGCATGGCTTTCAAGGAATTTCCCATCATCCTTTAACTCACGCGCCTTTGCCATTACCCCCTGTCCTGCTGTAACAACCATTAGGGCAATATAGTCCATTTCTCCACTCTCAACCGTTTTTAGGAAATCTGCAAGGCATAAAAATGGTTCCACTTGCTGACGTGGGAAGGTAAAACGCTCAATTTCTGTTTTATTGTCTGCTGGATCATAGACAATTACATCATCTCCATCTGCTTGTGCAGGGAAAAATTGATACATGCCAGACGGTTTCAACAAGTCACTTTTTAAATAATCGTCCACTAAATCCTTTAATTCTGTTGCTCTTGCATCTCCCGTCTCAAGTAATTGCTGCACTTGCCCCTTTAAACCCAAGTGGTGACCAAGTAAAGTGCGCATATTTACATAAGGGTATAAATGCGATACAGCATATTCCTTCTTCACATGTCGTCTTAAATCAGCTGGTAAAAATACAGGTGCTTCTTTTACTGTACGAGCAGGCTTTATAGCTATTTCTTTTGCAGGGCGAGCCGCTCGTTTCTCATCTGCTTCTATACGTTTTTTACGTGACTCCTCAATTTCAGCTAAGAAATCTGCACGTGTTTCTGAACCCATTAAAAGATTTGCCTGCTCTAATCCTTGCATCGCATCCTTTGAATAGATGACAGGTCCATCATATTCATCTGCAATCTTAGTTTCTGTAAAACGTCGAGATAATGCTGCTCCGCCTACTAATATCGGTACGTCAATCCCCGCTTCTTTGAAATCCTGAGCCGTAATTACCATTTGCTGTGCTGATTTTACAAGTAAACCTGAAAGCCCGATAAAGTCCGGTTTCTCTTTTCGAACTGCTTCAATTAATTGAGCAGGAGTTACTTTGATGCCAAGGTCAACCACCTTATAGCCGTTATTGCTTAAAATAATATCAACTAGGTTTTTCCCAATATCATGCACATCGCCTTTGACTGTTGCGAGCACCATCTTCCCTTTGCCAGCACTCTCTTCATTTTTCTCCATAAATTGCTCCAAGTGAGCAACAGCAGCCTTCATAACACCAGCAGATTGTAATACTTCCGCAACGATAAGCTGATTATTATTAAATAATCGACCAACCTCAGCCATCCCACTCATTAATGGTCCATTAATAATATCAAGAGGTGCTTCAAATATATCACGAGCAGCTTCCAGATCCTCTATCAGCCCCTCTTTTGTTCCCTCTAAAATATAGTAAGCTAAACGACCTTCCACTGTTTTAGGGATGTCAGCCTCTGTTTTTTCCTTCTTTTTATCACGATAAAAATCTGTGAATACGGCTAGTGTTTCATCATTCGTATTGAATAATAAGTCATTTGCAAGCTTAATTTCCTCTTCTGGAATGGAAGCATAGCGCTCCAGCTTCTCAGTATTCACAATGGCATAGTCTAAGCCTGCCTGTGTACAATGATAGAGATAAACTGCATTTAATACCTCACGACCAACAGGCGGTAATCCAAACGAGATATTGCTGACACCAAGTACTGTTAATGTACGTGGCATTTTTTCTTTGATGAGTCGAATTCCTTCAATTGTTTCTAGAGCAGAACCAATATATTGCTCATCTCCTGTACCTACTGGGAACATTAATGGATCAAAGATAATATCTTCTGGTGCAAGTCCCCATTTTTCTGTTAACAAGTTATAGGAACGTTCAGCAATTTCTAGCTTACGATGTCGATCAACCGCCATGCCTTGCTCATCTATCGTTCCCACAACCAATGAGGCACCATATTTTTTTACAAGCGGTAACACTGCATCAAAGCGTTCTTCCCCATCCTCTAAATTGATGGAGTTGATAATAGCTTTCCCTTGCGAAAATTTAAGTGCTTCTTCGATAACCTTTTCATCAGTTGAGTCAATCACGAGAGGTACCTTAACTTTTTTCACAACCTCCTGCATAAAACCACGAATATCGGCTAGTTCATCGCGATCAGGATTTGCTAAACATATATCAATAACATGGGCACCATTCTTCACTTGTGCACGAGCAATTTCTGCGGCTTCCTCAAATTTCCCATCAATAATTAGGTTTTTAAACTTTCGAGAACCAATTACATTTGTACGTTCGCCAATAAATAATGGACGCATAGAATCGTCATACACTAATGGCTCGATACCTGATACTACATGGCCATGCGTTGCCTCTGGTAATTGGCGCGGCTTTTCCTCTTTTAGTACCTCACGAATAGTAGCAATATGTGCAGGTGTTGTTCCACAGCAGCCTCCTACAATGTTCAACCAGCCCTTTTCAGCAAAGCCTTTTAGCTTTTGTGACAGCGACTCTGGTGATTCATGGTAGCAGCCTTCCTCGTCAGGTAAGCCTGCATTCGGGTAGCAGCTTATATAACCCGTTGAAAGCTCTGCTAATGAACGAATATGGTCCGTCATAAACTCTGGACCTGTCGCACAGTTCAAACCTACGGATAATGGTTTAATATGCTCGATAGAAATGTAGAATGCATCTATGGATTGCCCTGCAAGTGTCGTTCCCATCGGTTCAATTGTTCCTGATATCATCACAGGAAGCTCTTTGCCAGTCGCTTCAAATGCGCGAGATACTCCTAAAGTACCCGCCTTAACATTGAGCATATCCTGGCTGGTTTCTAGCAACAATACATCTGCACCAGCTTCAATTAACGCCTTCGCCTGTACATAAAAATTTTCCTCTAGCTCATCAAAGGTAATTCCACCTGTAACTGATAGGGTTTTTGTAGTAGGTCCCATCGCTCCTGCTACAAAACGTGGCCAATCAGAGGTAGAAAAATCATCCACTGCCTTACGTGCTATATCCACAGCACGTTTATTGATTTCCTCTGCCTTTGCTCCCAGATCATATTCATTTAATACAAGAGGAGTACCTCCAAATGTATTCGTGCAAATAATATCTGCTCCTGCCTCCAGATATTTTCTATGAACCTTTTCAAGCACATCAGGTCTAGTTAGTACAAGATTCTCATTACAGCCATCATATTCCTCGCCACCGAAATCCTCAGCTGATAAGTTTTCATTTTGTAGCATTGTCCCCATTGCGCCATCAAGAATTAAAATTCGTTTCTCTAGTTGCTCTTCAATCAAATGCTTAGCCATTTATACTTACCCCTCTTTTTTGTTCATCCAATTGCTCAATAAATTTCATTAGTTCTAGCGTCATATCATAGCGTAGGAACGGTGTAATAAGATAAATACCATTGAAGTATTGTGCAGCTACCTCCACTAATTCCTTAGCAATTGCAATTCCTTCAAGCGTTGCGCGTTCCTTATCCTCACCACAAGCCTTCATACGTGCTAATGCTTCTTCAGATAATTTAATGCCTGGTACTTCATGATGTAAGAACTCCGCACTTTTATAGCTCGTTACTGGCATAATTCCTATATAGATTGGTACTTCTAAATGCTTTGTTGCCTCATAAATTTCTACAATTTTTTCCTTTGTATAGACTGGCTGTGAAATAAAATAATCTGCCCCATGCTCAATTTTCTTTTCTAATCGAGATACAGCTCGGTCTAATACACGTACATTTGGATTAAACGCAGCGGCTACAGAGAAATTTGCCTTTTGACGTAGCGGCTTCCCTGAAAATGATACACCCTCATTTAACTGTTTGATTAATTGTATTAGCTCCATTGATGATACGTCATAAACACTTGTTGCTCCTGGGAAATCGCCAACCTTTGTTGGATCTCCAGTCACCGCTAATATATCATGAATTCCTAGTGCATTTAAGCCCATTAAATGGGATTGCAGACCAATTAAATTACGATCTCGACATGTAATATGTGTTAGCGGGCGTACCCCATGTGTTTCTTTCAGTAATGCGCCCATTGCCACATTGCTTATTCTTGGAGATGCAAGTGAATTATCCGCCATCATAACCACATCTGCGCCTGCCTCATATAATTTTTTAGCACCTTTAATAAAGCCATCGATTTCTAAATGTCTTGGTGTATCCAACTCTACAATAACCGAGCGTTGACGTTTTACTTTTATATGCAGAGGCTCAAATCTTGATGGTTCTGCCTCACGTACAATCTCTACTTTTTCTGGCTTCGCTAATTTTTCTTCTACCGGAGATAGCTCCTCTAAGTATTTTTTTGCTGCAGCAATATGATTTGGCGTCGTACCACAGCAACCGCCTATTAAACGTACACCTTGATCTCGAAGTGCTACAGCTGCTCGACCAAAATAGTCTGTCTCAGACTCATAAACCACTCGGCCGTCTTCTAAGTCTAGAAGAGATGCATTTGGATATGCTGACATAAATGCCTTCTCAGGAAGCTCTACACCTTCAAATGCTTGAATCGTATGGAATGGACCTAAACGACAGTTAACACCTACAATATCAGCTCCAAGCGCTTCAAGCTCATGTAGAGCGTTATTTAAACTCTTACCATTTTGCAATACTCCCGGTTCATGCATTGAAACTTGCGCAATGATTGGCAACTTGGTTTTTACTCGAAGCATTTTTAATGTCGCTGTTAATTCTTCAAAATCATAATAGGTTTCAAGTAAAAGACCGTCTGGATTCCCTGCAAGTAATACAGTTGCTTGCTCTTCCACAGTCGCTAAAATTTCTTCTAACGTTGCATCGCTTTTTCGGATGCCTCGAATTCCTCCGATAGTTCCTAAAACAAATTGACCGCCATCTGCAGCGGCTCGCTTTGCAATTGTAATAGCAGCTTCATTAAACTGCTGAACACGCGATTCTAATCCATAGCGTGCTAATTTTATGGCATTCGCTCCATAAGTATTTGTTTGAATAATGTCGGCTCCAGCTGCGATATACTCTCTATGAATCTTTTCAATTAATTCTGGTCTTTGAACATTCATTTCCTCATGACAGTACTCCAAGCCATAGCCGTATAATACCGTACCAATTGCACCATCTGCTGTCAGAACATGCGTTTTTAACTTTTCAAGCAATCCCATAAAACTAGCCCCTCTTCCTATTTTTCTATAATAAAAAAGCCTTCTTTAACACAAAGAAGGCTTTTACGTTTCGTAATTTTGTTCCTTCTCATCTTCGACCATAGGGTCTTCTGGATTTAGCACCTGACAAAAAGTTGGTTGCTGAAGCATCATAGGGCCAGTCCCTCAGCTTCTCTTGATAAGAATTTAGTATGAATTTTTTAAATAATTAAAAGAATCATATCGTTAACAAACGTTTGAGTCAAGACTATTTCACGTAACAAAGGATATTTCAAACGAAAAATATAATTTTTTGTCTTATATTCTGCAATTAAGAGAGTTTTTCAGCAATATTCTCCCCTATTTTTTTACCGTTTTGAATACAAGCACCTATACCTACACCAAAATAAGAGCAGCCCGCAATGGATAAATTCGGATAATTTGTTTCGAGCTCTTGTAATAAACCCTGTAATGCATCACGATGAGCTAAATCATATTTCGGCATTTGATCAATCCATCTACTCACATTCACGACATTTGGTTTTTCTTCAATTCCCAAGCTTTTTCTTACATCCTCTAAGGCAACAACCGCTAATTCTTCATCTGTCATCCTACGTAACTTCTCATACGCAGGGTTAATACTTTTATAGAAGAGTCGAACAAGTAATTGCTCATTTGCTGAAGTATGCTTCCACTTGCGGCTTGTCCATGTCGCTGCATTACAGATTACATCCGAATTATGTGACACAATAAAGCCTGTTCCATCAGCTGGTAATCTATTATCGGGTACATCAAATCCTAAATAAATCGTAATGGCTGAGGCAGTATTGAACTGTTCAAAATAACGGTTCAATGTATCATCCTTTAATAAGCTCTGTACAGCTTCATTAGGTAATGCTAAAACAACATGATCTGCTTTAATAACCGTATCATCTGCCAAAGTAACAGTGTAGTGATCCTCCTGCTTGTTGACACTTGTAATGGTAATTCCCTTAATAATTTCTACATCAGTTAACGTTTCTTCAAGACGATCAATTAAAGACGATAAACCATTTTTAAACGAAATAAACTTTTTATTAGCGGCTTTTACAAATTGTTGTCGATTTGCATCAAAACCTTTAACGATACTACCGTACTCATTTTTATAATCAATTAAATAAGGTAAAGTGGAGGCTATCGATAATTGATGTAAATCTCCTGAATACACTCCTGCAAGTACTGGCGCTATTTGGTTTTGTACAAGCTCCTCTCCTAAATAATATGTTAAAAATTCTCCGATAGAGCTGTCCTTTGTAAAGCCTGCATTCGGCAATGTCAAATCCTTTAATGCTTCTTTTTTACCTTCTTCGGATACAAGTGTGCTTTCCTCCAGAGAGTGTAGGCTCATTGGAATGCCGAACGTCGAATCTGCAGGAATGGCATGGAGCTCATTATTTGTGTATATATAGGAAATCCCAGTTTCGTTGTATACCAAATCTTGCTCAAAATTAAGCTCTTCAATCAGTTCCATAACACCTTTATGACGAGCTACAATTGAATCTGCCCCTGTTTCCATAATGAATCCATGTTCGTGAGCAGAGTGCAGCTTACCACCTAGATATGTATTTTTTTCAACAAGCACAAGCTTTACATCTAAATTTTTCTCCTTCACTTGACGCTGCAAATAATGCATCGTACATAAACCCGTAATTCCGCCGCCTAATACAACCACTGTTTCCATATTAACCGCCCCTAATTTTTGTTGTCTTCCTTTAGTATAAACTCTTTTTATTGAAAATTACGCTAAATCCTTTACAAATTTAGCAAAAATGGAGCTATCCAGTGGTTAGGATAGCTCCATTTCTATGACTAAAATATGTATTTTTCCATAATGATACAAAAAAATACTTTTAACCTTAAATCTCGGTCATCAGCTTGCAAAATTGCATAACCTATATATCGCCTTCGGAACCATTAATTTACACATATTAATGGTTTTTATAGTGTTTACAGGCTGTAGATCTTCAGTTGCCACAATAAATACTATACTTGCTATGAATTAATTTAAGTGTTGGGCAACATTTGCTAATTTCTCAGCTGAATTTGTTACTTCTTCAAAGGCAACTCCCAGCTCATTAAGAATCTCCGCTATTGTTAAAACTTCTTTTTCCATACTATCATTCTGCTCTTTTGCTTCTGTCATCGATTCTAATATTTTCGTGAATTGCCCTTCTGTTTGAACCATATTTTCCTTACCAGATATGACCTCTTCTTGAATATTATTAAGAGAGTGTGTTAACTTATCTGTCCGTTCATTTGTTTTTTGTAACAACATGGCTACTGAAGTCACAGAATCTTTTGTTTGAATCGATAGTTTTCGAACCTCATCTGCAACTATATTAAAGCCTTTACCCGCTTCTCCAGCACGGGCTGCTTCTATAGCTGCGTTTAAAGCTAACAAGTTGGTCTGGTTGGCAATAGTCGTAACCACACTCATAATTGATTCCATTTCTTTTGACATACCAGTCAACTGTTCTATATTCTCTGTTATATCCTTCAGCAAATCAATAATATTACACATATTTTGTGATTGACTCTTTATTCGTCCTCGTCCCTCTAATGCCTGCTTCTCAGCCATCGCCGACACTAAAAGTGAGTTTTTTGCAAACTGTTTAATTTCATCGGATTGCTTGCTTATTCGATGAAATGAGTTATTTGTTTCATTAGATATTGAAGCAAGGCTTTCTGTAGACGCTATGATTTCCTTCTCTACTGCTTCCTTTTGTCGTTCCATATTCTCTTTGTGCCGCTCAACAGTATTTTCAAAGGCTTCTAATACTAATTGCTGCTCGAAGTTTGAAATTTTAGAAATGGACCGTATTGTATTAAATTGATCTTTGGGATGATGAATGTATTCTTCCACTAAGTCAATGAATGATAATGATAAATCTTGGAAAGCACAAATATACCATTGCGTTCTTAAACCAATATGAACATGTACTTTGGCAATATTAGTACGTCTCTGATAAAATTCATCATCAATTGTGCCATTAAACATTTCAATAATATGGCGACCTAGCGTGACTTTTAATTTTTCTACAGAACTGTGATTATTAATAATACTTACTAAATCATGCTCAGTCCCTATCATTCTATAAAATCTATCTACTATGTCATTAATATTGTCTACAACAAATGGCTGAAAGGCTTTTAAATATTGTAAGTCCTGCTTTGTTAAATTTAGCATTTCTATTTGCTTGACCATTGACTTGCAATTAGAAACATCCATTTTTACAACATATTGCTGAAGGTCTATCATTGCTGTCTTTCTCTTTTTTTGAAAAATCACACATTTTCCCTCTTTCACGTGTACTTTTGCAAAGCTGAGAAAATCCAATTCTGTTTACAAAAATATATATTACAAAATGTAAGAGAATAGGTTTATAAGTACCTTAGATTAATTACTGTTTAGTTGCTAAAAAGCATTTAGCCATAGCATCAACTGCTCTTTTCAAAATCACTCATATACCTTATACATTTTTAAAATAGCTGTCAATTTTCTGATATACATTTTTTACCATTAATTGTATAAAAAGTCCCTATAGCCAAACTATCGACTTAATGCAGTAAAAAAGCTACCACAATATCTTTTGGCAGCTAAATTGCATCAACTAATGTTTCTTTTGCTTATTTTTTGTTTATTTTTCCTTTGTCTTTATTATCCTTTCACTATATTAATATTTTTACCGTTAGTTCCACTTATTATTATATACCTAAACAAAACAACGAACGCCATTCTTTATACTCATAAAATCAGAAGCTATAATCGAAACTAAATGACTACATTTTTTTTACGAAAAATTTACAATCCATTTAATTCATTCAGCAAAACAGTCGCCTCTTCTATTCCTGCCTCTGCAGCCAGTCTGTACCATTTAATAGCTTCTTTCACATTTCTAGATATACCCTCTCCATTATTGTAAAGATGCCCTAGCTGTAATTTTGCTCCTGAATCTCCTTGAAGAGCAGCTTGTTTAAACCAATGAATTCCTTTCTCGATATTACGTATACCGGTTAAACCTTGACTCCAAATAAACCCCAAATCATAAAATGCATCAACATGATATTGCTCTGCAGCTCTTTCATACCAGTATAAACCACGATTTACATCTCGCGATTGACCTAATCGCCCTTCAAAACAGATTCCTCCAAGCCTATATTGAGCTTCTACATAGCCTGCTTCTGCAGATTTTTTATAATAGAAGTATGCGTGCTCCTCATCAATGTCGACACCCAAACCTTGCTCGTAAATAATTCCAAGAGTAAACATAGCTTCAGCAACACCTTGCTTGGCAGCGAAGTCAAACCATTTCTTTGAAAGTATCAAATTTTCTGATACACCTTCACCGTTAAAATACATATCTGCCAAGTTATTCGCAGCATCAGGATGCCCTTGATTTGCCGCTGCCTCATACAATGAAAAAGCTCTGCAATAATTTTCCTGTACACCTATACCTTCAAAATAAAAATTACCAAGTACATATTGAGCATCAGCATGATCCTGCGATGCGGCTAATTCTAACCACTTTAAAGATTTTTCAGGCTTAAAACAGGAGCTATCGCTGGCACTATAGTATTCTCCGAGCTGAAACTGTGCTTCTGCATCTTGTTCTTCGATTGCCTCTTTATATAAATCAATAATGACCTCATGATCTAAATCTTCTTCATCAAATGCTTCAAACTGCTCATCTTGATTGATAAAATACCATTCCAATACATCGATTACATCGTCAACAACCTCAATACAATTGGTTAACTTCTCAAGTGAAGAAATTTGCCAAATTAAAATATATATAGGGAGTGGAATCGCTTCACGTAGTAAATCATCATACTCAGCTAAAAGCGTTAAGACATTTTCCTGTATTGATTGCGTCTGCTCTGGATGAACAATTTGTAAATGGCGTTGTTGATTTTTTTTTAGAAGTCCGTGCACAACTTGATACACCATTTTATGCAATGCTGTTAATGGCACTTCTTCAAATGTTAGCAATTTGATGTTTTGTGCAAACCATGTACCTTGAGTTTGCGTGAGCTTTAGTAAGGATTCAATTCGCTCTTTATTTCGTTCAGCTAATAATTGTCCATACATTCGTTTCCCCCCTTGCACTATAAAAAACCGCCTTGCCAATATTATATGGAAGACAGTTTAAAATTGATTACACATACGCTCTTAGTATTAATCCTACGAGTAATGTGATAAATAAAAAAACAGATATATGACCCCATTTATACATTTCTAATAAACCGATAAATTCCCTAGTAAAAGCATTTGGAACATAGTAAAAGGCAGTCTTTGAACCAACTCCTTGAGCATCAAGTTTTGACTTTCGGGCATATATACTGGCACGGAATACATGAAAATTATTCGTTACAAATAAAGATCGGTAATTTTCACCTTGCGCATGTCTATCCATAATTGCCTTTGAAAATGCCATATTTTGTTCGGTATTTATAGATTGATCTTCCATTATTATCTTTTGGGTGGGTATTTGATGTACTTCAATAATATAGTTTTTCATGGCATAAGCTTCTGATACTTTTTCATCTGTTCCCTGACCACCTGAGACGATAATGTAAGGTCGCTCACCATTTTTTTTATATTGCCGTACTGCCTCGTCTAAACGACTAGCTAAAAGCGGTGGTACTTTATCACCGATTAGTCCTGATCCTAGTGCAATAATAAAGTTTGGCTCATAGCGAATAGCTGTAAAATGATAAATAGTTGCATATGCCATTACACTTGTGTATAAAAACATTGTATAACCAAAAATCAAAAACGCATAGAAAAAAAGTATATGCCAAATTTCATTTTCAGTATTCATAAATATCACGAATACATACCATATCATCATGATAAAAAAACTCAATCCAAAAACTGCTACCAATAAATTACGTACTTTACGACCTTCTTTTTCAAGCAAAACCTTGCTATTAATAAACATCACAATCGATAAAATAAACATAATGCTTGGAAAACTACCGAGTATAATGACAATTCCCATCTCTGAGACAATTCCTTGATTGTCTGGCAGCAGTAGAGGATTTTGAATAATGATTGCTCTTAAAATATGTAAACCTAATAGCCCCAGTACTACTGCATTGAAAAAGCGTCTTTTTTCCGTCGTATATAATAGTAGGAAAATTGCCGTTAATAGCACCAATGTTTGTATCATCGTCCCACTCCTTTCTATAGTCTTTATACCCTTTCTCCCGACACTACTTGTTCAAATTTGTCGTTATTTCTAAATTAATGACAGCGATTATTTTATTTTTTGAGAATGTTCATGTAAAATTAATAGTAAGAACTAGTTTATGACAAAATGAAAAATTATATTGGAGGAATGTAAGTAATGAAAAAAATTCTTGCCGCTATTTTTGTAGCGACACTGATGTTTGCAACGGTTGGGGCAACATTGTTTATTTCTGATACACCAACTGCTGAAGCTAAATCCTACAAATCAGGAAAAAAAGGCTTCACAAACAATAATAATAGCTCAAATATCCAAAAGTCTCAGGACAAATCTAAAGATCAAAATAACGCAACAACAAATAAAAACAATACAACATCTACAAACAAAACAGATACAACTGCAAAAAAAGGTGGTTTCTTCTCTGGTGGCCTTATGAAAGGTCTAATGCTAGGTGGTTTAGCAGGTTTATTATTTGGTAGTCTCTTTAGTGGTATGGGTCTGTTAGGTAATATTTTAGGTTTATTAATTAATGTAGCAGCAATTGCTGTCATCATTATGCTTGTCGTAAAAATTATGAATATATTTAAAGATAAGAAGCGTAAAGAGGAAGCACAATGGCACAAATAATTAATGAACAAGATATTATTAATGCCATTTGCTTATCACAGGCATATTATAAAAATATTCGCCCAGAAGAAGTGCTTGTAGAGCTAACCTACGATGATGATGCTGGCTTTGGTGCTGAAGTCGAAGTGAATAGACAGATAGAGTTATTCAATACAGCAGCAATGATTGGTGCATTACGTGTATGGATTAAAGATGTCCTGCATGGTGATCCATTTTCAACTGGTATCGAGCTTGTATTAGATGATGAAGAAGGCATTATTGCAAGATTATCGTAAATAACTAAAAGTTAAGCAGTACAATAAATTTTTTATTGTACTGCTTTGTTCATTTTAAAAATGATTTTTTATCTGTTTCTTTTTGTCTTCATCAATTGTAAAATCGACTACTGATCGTCCAACCATTAATAGCATGATGAACATAACCCCAGTACCAGTTATTAATTCACCACCTATAGAGATGGATTTAATCTACTGAATCAAAATAAATCACTAAAATTAACAAATATTTTTGCTGCATGGCTTCGCTTTGTTGAGGCTTCCGGTAAAAACTTGCCTTCACTGCCTGTAACTATTCCAAGCTCATATAGCATAGTAATCGCACGCTTTGTTTCTTCATTGTAAATAGCAATATCAGTAAATGGCGCATTTCCTTTCACTACATAAGGCTTCTTTTGTTGAAGTTCATAGGCACGATTAATCATTAATGCTAGCTGAGCGCGAGTAATTGGCTGGCCAGGGTTAAATTTACCATCCGTTCCCTTTATAAGTCCATTTGCATAGGCAGCTGCAATTTCAGACTGTGTTTTTGCATCGTAGCTTGAAATATCCGTAAATGGTGCCTGTTTCTGCGTCGTTAAGCCTAAGCTTCTGACAAGCATAGCAGCAGCCTGTGCACGAGTCACATTCTGTTCAGGTCTAAACGTTCCATCTGCATAGCCTTTCATAATCCCTACTTCAGCTGTTTTCTGAATAAACTCCTTTGCCCAGTGATTCTCTATATCAGTAAAGCTTGAAGTACCTCCCAACGAAAAAGTTATAGTTGGACTTTGTACGCTTTCATTGCCTGCAGCATCTACTGCTTTTACAGCGACAGTATATGTTGCATGATCCGTTAAATGTTCCAACGTAATTGTTGTCGTTTCAGCATTTTGCGTAGCTGTTAACTCACCATTTACATAAACTTTGTAGCTTTGAACGCCAACATTGTCTATAGCCTTCTGCCAATTTACCTGCACGGTTGTACTATTTTGAATAGTTGTACTGATCACTTTTGATACATCCCATAATGAGCTTGCTTTAATGGCTGGTAAAAATGCCTCATTTGCGACTGCCATATAGCCAGCTTCACTTAAATGTATATTTTCTGGATTTGGTAAATAGCTTGGCACATCCTTTGCCACAATGTCGTAAGTTGGGACAAATATGCCTCCTGCCTTTTCAACATTTGCTTTTATTGTGGAATTTACCGCAGCTAATAATAGTTTAAATTGTTTTTGTAAATCCTCACTATAGTATGGAAAGGAATTATAATAGCCCATCACATAAACCTGTGCGCTCGGATTTAACTTTTTAATTTCTGCTAAAATAGCTGTTAAATTTGTGACTGCATCTTGTGAAGCTTTTAGAATTGCCGTTGCATTAATACCTGTAGCTTGAGATTCCTTTAAAATTGGTATTAAATCATTAGCGCCTGCTGTTAAAGTAACGATCTCCGCCTCTTTAATAGATGTACGAAGCTTTACCTGTTCGTTTGGATAGCCAAAACCAACCACCGGCTTCTCGACATCTTTTTGTAAATCTTCTAATACATTTTTAGTAGTATAGCCTGTATAAGCAAAGCCCTTATTATATGAAGTAATAAGGCCATCTTTCTGTAAAGCCTGTGCAACAAAATCGGCATACCCTAATCCGATAATTCCCACTTCATTCATGCCATGAGCAAGTGAATCCCCTAATGCTACATAATCTGCCTGTGTCACCCAGCTTGGTGCTATAAGATCTCTCTGCTCTTCAGCATTTGCACCTATTGGCACCACTAACTGTAATGCTAGTACACTACTAGCTAAAAATCGAAATTTCTTTGAAAATTTCATACTCTCACTCCTTCAACATCTACTGATTACTATTTTAATAGATGAAGGTTAAAAATGGGTTAAATAAGAGCATGCATTTTTTTCTTGTTAATCAGATTGAATCTTTCCGTACA
Source organism: Lysinibacillus sp. NPDC047702 (assembly GCF_050272555.1). Classification (NCBI taxonomy): domain Bacteria; kingdom Bacillati; phylum Bacillota; class Bacilli; order Caryophanales; family Bacillaceae; genus Lysinibacillus; species Lysinibacillus sp. NPDC047702. The sequence continues at coordinate 18,095 of NZ_JBNNMG010000047.1, forward strand.
TTCCCCCACCACCAACTTCAATTACTAGTTGACCTGTTCTTGCTAAATCAATCATCTTCGCAATTTTATGTGGTACGATTTGTTCAAGCTGTTCTAGTGAGACGTGATGTAATATATTCATCTCAGTACCAAAAGCATGTACTAATCGGTCCATCATTTTTGGCCCTAATCCTGGAATAAAATCCATTGGAACTTGATGAATATAGGGTGGTCGATCACGTTTATTGACAAGTTGTTCTGATAACTCCTGAATACGTAAAGCAACTCCTTTTATAATTTGAATACTGTTACATTTAGGGCAGACAGTTGCCACATTACTTAACTGTTCCCCACACTTTGCACAAACGGTTTGATGGTATTTACCAAGCAAAGGATTTAGACCATAATTAGCTGTTATTGCTCGCCCTTGCTGCTCTTGAAGTGCCAATTTCAATTCAGAAAAATTGGCATCAGATAAGCGTAATTTTTGATATTCCCTAGCGATTTTCCCAAGAGAGTGAGCATCAGAATTACTGACAAATGGATAGGCTTGAAGCTCTTTAATATTACTTACCATGTAGGTATCAGAGCTTAATCCCAGTTCAATGGCATCGATTAGCTGTGGATCGAAAACTTCTGTTAAACTTCGTTGTACACCTTTACCAAATAGACTTTTAAATGGTGTAAATACATGTGCAGGAATAAAAAGTCCCTTTAATTCACAAACTTTTTGTTGTAGCGTTCGTGCATCGCAATATATCCGCTGAGAGCTTAAGTGGATATTTTTCATATGATTTGACATCCAAGTTGAAAACTCTCTCATCAGGCTAAGCGTCGGAAAATAGGCAAGCACATGGATTGGTCCTAAGCAATTCTCATCATAAATCTCTATTTCACTGCCTGGAATCAGGGTCGTTTTCTGATAACGTAGTCCCCCTTTCTCTAATTCCTTAATTAAGTCTTGTTCTATCATCAATGCCATCTCTTCTATTACTTCTGGAGAATGACAATCGATAATTCCAATAATATCTAGCCCCTTTCTTGCACTAGCAGTCTCTAAAATATTTGCTAATGTTAACGTTCTACTGCCTGTAATTTTGACAGCACGTCCATTAAAAGTACGTCCAATATGAATATGTAAATCAGCATAGAATTCTTTCATAATTAAATTTCACTCCTGTTATTTTTATAACACAGAAAAACCTCACATTGCTGCAAGGCATCTCTTTGTTCATTATGATGGATGATTATTATGTGTGCTATTATTTGATTCAAAGGCACCTGAGCCCTGCGACGGGATTGAAGATGAATCATATGCCACTAATGTCACGTCAATTTTCTTTTCCAGTTCATTAATTTTTTCAAGCTGCTGTTGATTTAATTGTGCAAACTTAATCTCTTCCATTATCATCAAATCCTTTCATTCATAAAGTTCCCTGAGAAAGTGATATTTATGCATATCAATTTCGTCGAAATGTAATTGCGTCCGAAAGTATTCTGTACTTGACGGTGCACTTTCGCACAGTAAACATTTGTTGCTGTCGCTTCGCTTTCGCACAGTAAAGATTTGCTGACTCAAGATGAAAATGACTGATTATCAGTCATTTTCTTTGACTTTACTCTAGCTATTTTGTAACATATGTATTAAGCAAGTCAAAAGCGAGGGATTACATGTCAAAGGAAGAGAAAATTATTCAAGCTGCTATTGAAGTTTTTCGTGAAAAGGGAATTGAAAAAACTAAAGTTTCCGATATCGTTAAAGCTGCAGGTATCGCTCAAGGAACATTTTATCTTTATTTCCCGTCACGGCTTTCAGTCATGCCGGCTATTGCGAAAGTTATGGTTGAGAAAATAATTGCTGCTATTAAAGAAGGTATATCCATACAGGAACCTTTTGCAATCCAGCTTGAAAAAGTAGTCGATATTGTTTTTTCACTAACCGAAGACTATCGGGATGTATTTGCTCTTATCTACGCTGGTATTACTCAAACTGAACATATGAAAGAATGGGAAAATATTTATGCGCCCTATTACGAATGGATGAATAATTTCTTATATGAGGCTCAACAGCAAGGAATAATTCGCCCTTCATTAAATACTACACAATCTTCTAAGCTTATTATTGGGTTAGTAGAATCTGCAGCTGAGCAAATTTACTTATATGATGATAGTGAAGAAGAATCTATCAGACTGCAAAAGCTTGAACTCCTTGACTTTTTACATCATGCACTTGGCTTACGTCACACATAAGTGGCGTTCTTTTTCACACTAAAAATGACTGAATGTCAGTCATAAATATTATTAAACGAAAGGAAACGTAACTATGAAAAAAGATTGGCTGTATGTTGGACTAACAAGTTTATTTGAATTATTTTGGATTTTTGGCTTTAATGTTGCACATTCATGGTGGCATTGGATTATTATCGTAGCTTTAATCGCTATGGACTTCCATTTCTTATCGAAAGCATGTGAAAACCTGCCTACTGGCACAGTTTATGCGATTTTTGCTGGGGCAGGAACAATTGGTACCACATTAATGGACATTTTCATTTTTGAAGGAGAGTTTAACACTATTAAAGCGATTTTTATATTTATTTTAGTATTAGGGGTCATTGGGCTTAAATTAGCTGATAACCCTGCTGGAGATAGTGATAACAAGAAAGGAGCGAATGCCTAATGGGCTGGTTACTTGTTTTATTAGCTGCAATATCAGAAATTATCGGGGTGGTAGGTTTACGTTTCTACAGTCAGAAAAAATCGCTACGTAATTTATTCATATATGTAGGTGGTTTTGGATTGTCCTTTGCGTTATTATATTCCTCCTTCAACTATTTACAGTTAAGCATCGCCTATGTTGTATGGATTGGTATTGGCACTGTTGGTGCTGTCCTTGTAAATATTATATTTTTCGGTGAATCTAAAAACCTTACTCGTCTGATTAGTATCGTTGCCATTATCATTGGCGTGGCAGGCTTAAAAGCTGTATCTTAATTTGCTTTGCTCCTGTACTTCTGTGGTAGAATTTATTTATAATGAATTAAAATCAATTTCGCCTTGGCGTAATTGTAGCTGCCGCTTTGCTTTCGATACTAAAAACATCTGCTGAATGAAGATAAATATAATCTAGTGAAAAGGAGGTTTTAAGAATGGTGTATTTATTACAGGTTGACTTTACTATGGAAGGCCCTTTTGGTACGGAGATGTCTGAAGGCTTCAAAGATTTAGCACATAGTATTAATGATGAAGAAGGCGTTATATGGAAAATTTGGACTGAGAACGCGTTAGCTAAAGAAGCTGGCGGGGTGTATTTATTTGAAACGAAAGAAAGTGCTGAAAAATATTTAGCCATGCACTCTGCCCGCCTAACAAGCTTTGGAATAACAAATATTCGCGGTAAAATTTTTGCAGTAAATGAAGCATTGTCATCCATTAACAATGGGCCTATCCTTCGATAAACAACATGGCGTATCCGCAATAGGAGATACGCCTTTTTCAAACTATCAATATTTTAATATTTTCTTTGTATATTGCTCAGATACATACGTTAAATAAGGCTTACCTGTAAGAGGATGAGTTTGTATATCAGCATAAACACCAAATACATCTTGTAATAGCGTCGGTGTAAGTACTTCTTCAGGTGTACCAGAGCAAACAATCTGACCTTTTTGTAAAACATAAATTTGATCGCAATACATAGCTGCAATATTTAAGTCATGCAAAGCAGCAACTACTGTTAAATGTAGGGTTTGAATTAAATCCATTAACTGTAATTGATGCTGTATATCTAAATGATTTGTTGGTTCATCTAAAATTAGAATTTGTGCTTGCTGAGCAAGAGCACGTGCAACCATCACTCGTTTTTTTTCTCCACCTGACAGAGAGCTGAAGCTACGTTTTTCTAAGTGCGCGATACCTGTTTGATTTAATGCATCCTTCACAATTTGAAAATCCCGTTCTTGATCGAGCTCCAATAGTTTTTTATGAGGTGTTCTTCCCATACTTACTAAATCATGTACCGTAAAGTCAAATAAAACCGGTGTTTCTTGACTTACTACCGCCAAATTTCTAGCAATGGTTTTACTTGATTGCTTAAAAATATCCTGCTCATTTAACAAGACTGTACCATTTTCGGGTTTTAATAGACGATACATATTCTTTAATAAGGTTGACTTCCCGCTACCGTTAGGACCAATTAGCCCAACAAATTGCTTTTCCCTTATTTGAATACTAACTTCATGTAGTATACGTTGATCATGAATGGAATAGGATACCTGCTTCGCTTCTAATGTCATAGGTTTAATCTCCTTCACCGAAAGAATAATTATTACGGCGTAGTAGCCAGATGAAAAATGGTCCTCCACAAAAAGCAGTAATTATTCCAATCGGCATTTCTTCAGGGGCTATTAAAATTCGTGCAATTGCATCTGCCCAAACTAAAAAAATCCCTCCTAATAGAGCACTAATTGGTATTACATATTTATAGTTGGAACCTACTATTATGCGGACAATATGCGGAATAATTAAACCGACAAATCCAATTGAGCCACTTACTGCAACAAGTACGCCCGTTAATAAAGATACTAGCAGGATAAGCTGCAAACGAAATTGTTGGATATTGACACCTAATGTAACCGCAGCCTCTTCTCCAAGCAATAATAAATTTAAGTTCCGATAATGGAGCCACAGTAAGGCAAACACGACGATAAATATAGCTGTAGGAATGATTATATTACTCCATTTAGCACCTGCTAGACTACCAAGCATCCAATACATAACTGCCTTAATTCCATTCTCTTGCTTTGCCATCATTAAAATAAAATTCGATACAGCAGATAAAATAAACGACACTGCCATTCCCGCAAGTAAAAGTCTAAAAACAGAGATTCTTCCTCCGACACGTGCAAGGAAAAACACTAACAATATGGCAAGAAGTGAGCCTAAAAATGCAGATGCAGAAAGAGCGAAAATACCTAGAAATGAAAAAGCACCTAAAATAATAACTGCTGTAGCACCGACTGTTGCTCCTGAAGATATTCCCAATATGTATGGTTCAGCTATAGAATTACGCACAAGAGCCTGTATAGCTGCTCCAGCGATTGCTAAGCCTGCTCCTACGATTGCAGCTAGCAAGACGCGTGGCACCCGTATTTGCCAAATGATAATTTCTTGCGAGCGACTCCAATCCTGCTCTATAAAATTTTGAACGATTGGAATTTTGGATAGAATAACCTGCCACACATAAAGAGGTGTGATGGAAACAGATCCAACCATAACAGCCAAAGTCATAGAAATGATTAGTACTAGAAGCAGAGTCAGAGATAATAGTATAAATTTTTTATTCATATGTATAATACTCCTAATCAATCGTAATAGATATGAAACAATAAAAAAGAGTATTTCATGCATAGTATGCATAGAAATACCCTAGAATCATCAACAAAGTCAGAAAGATTTCCATCTATTGTCCGTAAATGCGTTCATCCTCGTGGGCATTACAAGTATCACTATATGGCAGGTCTCCTGGCTTCGGATCAACGTTTTACGATTACCTTCCCATCCTAGAACAGTGGCTAAATCATCATAAAACTCCTCGTTACAGTTGCGGGACAGCGTCGGACTTTCACCGACTTCCCTTTTAAGTGACACTTTGTATAAGATGTCACACCATTAGTATCCAAACTATTAAAATTATGACGATTCTATCATACATTTTAGTAGTTAGTCTATAAATAACCGTAAATTATAAACTTTAGCTGTGAAAACCGCAATTGAGTTAACCTAAATAAAATAACAAGTTGACACAAATGCTTTATTTTCTTACACTATTAATAACTTTAATAGATAGGAGTGAAATTATGACAACAGTTGCAGAACACTCTCATCATAGATTAAGAACAGTAGATATTGCCTATATTGGATTATTTTCAACATTAATGATGATCGGTGCTAATATTACCTCCTTTGTCCCTTTCATGTCTGTGGGAGGAGTCCCAATCACATTGCAAACTTTCTTCGCTATTTTAGCTGGATTAGTTCTTGGCAGTAGAAAGGGAGCGCTTGCTTGCACGGTATATATGTGTATTGGTTTAGCTGGTGCACCGGTATTTGCGCGTTTTGGTGGCGGCTTTGGACAAATCCTAAGCCCTACATTTGGCTTTATTGTCACATTTATTTTAGCAGCATTTATCGCAGGACTGATTGTTGAGCGCAGTGGAACAAAGAAAAGCTATATTGTTGCGGCAGTAATTGCTACAGCTATTAATTATTTACTGGGGACAAATTGGATGTACTTTGCTTTTAAACTATGGGCTAGCGCTCCTGACGCTTTCAATTATAAGATGGCATGGCTTTGGATGATGCCACCATTGCCAAAGGATATTATTTTAGCTGTCTTTGCGGGTATTTTTGCGCATCGTCTACAAAGAATATTGAAAATAATACCAATAAAATAGTTGTACCCTGAAAACGTCAATCTTAAAAAGATGGCGTTTTTCTTATAACGTGGCCATTATTTCTGCACATTTATTTGCTACATTAAGCGTAATAGTGAGGAGGAATAAATATGAAGATAAGAAGAAGCTGGTTTATTAGTTTACTGACAGTAATTGCTTTACTAGCGTTATCAGCTTGCTCTGACAAGACAGATTCAGGTGAAAAAAATGACAATGAGCAGAATACAATGATAGATCATTCCACAATGGATCATTCTAGCTCTGGTGAAGTGCCAATAGCGTTAAAAACTGCCGTAAACCCTACATTTTCAGTAGGAAGCACAGCTATTATTACTGATGGACATATGGAAGGTATGGAGGGAGCCAGGGCGACAATTGTAGGTGCATATGATACGACAGCATATATTGTCTCCTATGAGCCTGCTAAAGGTGGCGAGCGTGTCGAAAATCATAAGTGGGTTATTCATGAGGAATTGATCGATTCAGACTTGGCTCCATTAGCCCCTGGCACTGAGCTTAAGACGAATGCATCTCATATGAAGGGCATGGAAAATGCGACTGTTCGCATTGATAAGGCTGTCCAAACGACTGTTTATATGATTGATTACACTGCTACTACAAATGGAGAGTCTGTAAAAAATCATAAATGGGTAACTGAGGACGAATTGAAAGCAGAATAGACCTTTGAACCTCTGTAGAGTTCTAGCAGAGGTTCTTCTAGCTTCTGATGTCTAAAGCATTTCTTCCTGCTGACTTAAGCCATTTATAGCCAATTCCCCAAACAGTTTGTAAATAATCATCAGCAGGAAAACCGCTTTTCCGCAGTTTCTCTCGTAAATTACGTACATGCGAATCAATTGTTCGATCTTCAATCGAATCATTATATCCCCATACAGTATTAATAAGATGCTCCCTAGTAAATACCTTATTTTGATGTGCTAAAAATAAGGCCAGCATCCCAAATTCTTTAGGTGTTAAAGATATTTCTATCTGTCGAAAACATACTTCAAAGGATTCCTTATCTAAACGTAATCCCTCAAACAACACAATATTTTCATTAATTTTTGCCCTTCTTAGGACAGCATTAATACGTGCGAGTAACACGTCTTCATCAAACGGCTTCAGAATGTAATCATCTGCTCCTAGATTTAGACCTTTTACCATATCAGTATGCTCCCCCTTTGCTGTTAGCATGATGATAGGAACATCCCAAAACTTCCTTATTTCTTTACAGACCTGCCAACCATCCATCTCTGGCATCATAATATCTAAAAGTACCAAATCTACATGATTTTCTTCTAAATAGATCAGAGCCTCTTGAACGGATACCATTGCCTTACATGTAAAGATAGGCTCTAAATAAAGCTTAAGCAAGTCTAACATTCTGGGTTCATCATCTATGAGCAGTATTGTTTTCATACGTTTCGACTCCTTTAAACGTTAAAATAAAAGTTGTTCCTTTATTCTCTTTACTCTGGGCTGTTATTTCTCCCCCATGTGCCTGAACAAGCTCTTTCACAATTGAAAGTCCAAGTCCAACGCCCCCTAATGCACGACTACGGGATTTTTCAACACGATAAAATCGTTCAAATATATGGGGTAAATCCTTTTTGGAAATTCCCTTTCCAGTATCCTTAACAAGTATAGTTACTAAATCATCCTGTCTTTTTGCCATAACCGATATAGCATCACCTGATGCACAATATAATAAAGCATTATTGAGGAGATTCATTAATATTTGTTCAAGCCTTGCTGCATCAGCCATTAAGGTTAATCCTTCTTCACAATGAACATAAAAGTGCAGCTGTTTTTCTTGAAAGGCAGGGCTCAACTTTTCCTCAACATTTGCTAAAAACGTATTCAATCGAAGACATTCCTTTTCAATCATAAAGGAGTTTTCGTCCATTTTAGCTAAATCAAATAAGTCCTTTATTAAAAGAGAGAGTCGATTAGTTTCTTCTATAATAATACCTAAGTATTTTTGTCGATCTTGCTCCGTCAAACTACGTTTATAGAGAATATCTGCATAGCCTTTTATAAAAGTTAAGGGTGTCCTTAGCTCATGGGCGATGCTTGATAAAAAATCCTTTCGATCTTGTCTTAAATGATTCAAATCATCCGATAAATGCTGTATTGCAAGGGCAAGATCGCTTAATTCATCCTTGCCATTCGTAGAAAGCACCACGGAAAAGTCACCATTACTTATTTTCAAAGTAGCTTCTTTCATCTGAATTAATGGACGAGCCAATTTTTTAGATAAAACAATAATGACTGCAATGGTTACTAGACCAGAAACAAATCCAACAATTAAAAAATGCTTATTTAGGCGCTCCATTAATGCATGGATAGAATCTGTATTTTGAAACATAAAAACGTAACCAACTGTTGTCTGCTGTTTTTGAATCGGACTAATGGTTGCAATATATCTTTCTTTTTGCCAATTATGCTGAAGTATTTCCCCATTATATGGAACAGTATTCTCTAATTTATTTATATAATCTTTGATTTCAGGATGTGGGTGTGAAGACGCTAGTACCGTTCCAGTTATATTTGTAATAACCACCTCTGTATCTTCTACTGACTCCATTAGTACAATATGGGCTAGGGTTTCCTTGTCAAAATTTTGCTCTAATATTGTTCTATGAGAGTTTCCTCTTGCCTGCAAGCTGGTTAGTTCCTCCTCCACCCTTGAATTGGTTAAAGAAGTATGTAAAAAAAGCATCATAAATGTTTCAATGCAAAATAATGTAATAAAAAAAATGATTCCAAGCTTTAGTGAAAGTTTTTTCATTTGCTAACCACCATTTTGAAATTTCCAAAAAATCCGTGACATCCGCGGTGTATTATCATGCGTTTATATATTCGCTGAATAGGAAAAATACATCATCTCTCCACCTTTGAAGTATTCTGTACCTGACTATTCGCTTTCAGTACAAAAACAATTGTTGCTGTCGCTGCGCTTTCGCACAGAAACATTTGTTGCTGTCGCTGCGCTTTCGCTCAGAAATATTTGTTGCTGTCGTTACGCTTTCGCACAGTAAAAATCTGCTGAATTAAGTTTACAGTATAACGATAAAGTATGAAGATTTCATGCAGAAGAACAGCATTTTTAATTGAACATTTCTTTTAACGTTCTACCCGCTGTTCCAGAGCTTTATTCGTTTCAAAGGAGTAAAAAAAGTTCTGTAAGTATACCTCATACTTACAGAACTTAAATTATATTAAACGTATTTTTTTACCCAGTTTAAGAAATTGTCGATAACTGCGTCAAGGAATTTTACAGTACCTTCATCTGTCAGATTACCTTCTGCATCAAATTTCGTGTGCACTGCACCAATATAAACATCATTTCCACTAAGTAATGGTGAATTAACACCTGGGGAGAATAAAATATCTCTCAAATGTAATTGTGCCTTAACAGTACCAAGGTTCCCCATCGATGCACCCATAATAATAGATGGTTTTCCAATCATTACTTTGTCTACACGAGATAACCAGTCAATTGCATTCACCATAACACCTGGTACAGTCCCATTATATTCTGGTGTCACCCAAAGCACTGCATCTGCAGCTTTTACTTTTGCTTTAAAATCAAGCACGGCTTGTGGTGCATCATTCTCAATATCTTGATTATACATTGGTAACTCGTTTAAGCTTAATACCTCAAGCTCAAATTTCTCTGTATACTGTTTTTGAATAAATTTTGCTAACTGCATATTATAAGATTCTTTTCGGATACTACCTACGATGGCTACTACTTTCACGATGATGTTTCCTCCTAAAATGTCTATTATTCTTAGTATTTGTATAGCAATTCTATTTTATACCACCTTAATAATAAATGGCAAATTCTTCAACCGGCTTACGATAACCACGTAAGCGACGACTGCTTTCTTTTTCCTTACCTATTGTAATCATAAGTGCAATTTCATGCGTTTCCGGCACATTAAAAAGCGCACGCATTTTCTGATTATCGAACCCAATCATTGGGCAAGTGTCCCAACCGCGATTTTTTGCAGCAAGCATAAATAACATTGCTGATAATGAAGCATTGCGAACAGCCTCGTCCTTCATAAAATCCTTGCCGCGATCTTCATAAAATTTAGTATTCTCTGTTACAATCTCCACTAATTCACTAGTTGTAATTATACCTAAATCAACCATCCCTTGAGTTAGGTTAGCTGTATTTTTATAAGCCTCTTTATCACCTAGTACTAGAATCACTCCAGATGCTGAATGTACTTTATATTGACCATATGCAGCCTCTCTTACTTTTTCCTTCATCTCTTCATCCAACACAACGATGTAGTTAGCATGTTGTAAGTTAAAAGCCGATGGAGCAAGCTTAACATCCTCTAAAATAGGCCGTATGTCTTCTTCAGTCATCCTAACGTCCTTCAAAAAATTATTAGCTGAACGACGCTTGTCAATTAGTTTGGAAAATTCCATTTTTAAACCCCCAATGCAGTTATGTAATTCCATCCAGTAAGCAGTTATTGCTGTTACTGAATGAATTAGTATTACTCATATTTTTTATCGAATTTTATTGTACTTCTTACAGTGTCAATAGGACGAACAAGTTCTTCAATTTGAGCACGCTTTGACTCTAAAAATGGTGGCAATGAAAGTTTTTCACCCAAAGTTTCATAAGGCTCATCCCCCATAAATCCTGGTCCATCAGTGGCTAGTTCAAATAAAATTTGTGGTGCAACTCGTGCATAAAGGGATTCAAAGAAGTGACGGTTGACATAACCAGAAGTATGGAAGCCAAAGCTATCAAATCTTTCTGTCCATTCATTCAATACAGCACGATTCTCTACTCGGAAGGCTGCATGATGAACTGTACCAAAGCCTTGACGTGCTACGGGTAAAACACTGTTGTATTCAACAACAAGCTGAGCACCGTTGCCTCCCTCGCCTACCTCAAATAAATGGAAATCTCCTTCCTCAGCAATTTCAGTAAAAAGCATCACTTTCTCTAACACATCTTTAAAGTATTTAAAATTAGCAATTCGAATGAATACTGGCCCTAATCCTGTTATTGCATATTCCAAAGGTATTGGCCCATCTTGCCATGGAGTCCCAGATGCAACACCCTTATTATGCTCATCAGAAATAAGTTGATATTGCTGATCGTCAAAATCAACGAAAGATAAAGTTTTCTTACCAAATTGTTCTTTAATACCTGTATGATTAACCTGCAATCGGTCAAAACGTTTCACCCAATATTCCAAAGCGTCATCCGTTGGCACACGGAAGGAGGTTTTGGAAATCTCATTTGTTCCATGCACACCTTTTGGGATGTTCGGAAAATCAAAGAACGTCATATCTGTACCTGCGCTACCCTTATCATCCGCAAAGAATAGATGATATGTTTGAATATCGTCCTGATTAACTGTTTTTTTCACTAAACGCATTCCTAACACAAAAGTGAAAAACTTATAATTTTCTTCAGCACTGCTAGTAATTGCTGTAACATGGTGAATTCCTTTTAAATGATTCATTTAAAACCCTCCTATTGTCTCGATTTCGAGATATTGATGTAAATTTGTTCATTTATTAATCGCATTAAAACCAACCTTCTTTAGAGACAGAATCATTGTTTCCAGCTCTTCGTGGTCTAATACTTCAAAAATCTCATTAATTTTTTGTTCATGCTTTGGGAAAATCTCTTCTAATAATGTTCGTCCCTTATTGGTTAAAAAAATATAAGTGACACGGCGATCCTTTGGACAGGCACGTCGATAGACATAGCCCTTTTGTTCAAGCTTATCAATAACATAGGTAATACTGCTACTTGCAATTAATATTCTCTTACCAATCACTTGAATTGGTTGCTCCCCACGATGGTATAAAAATTCAAGCACTGAAAATTCGGTTTGATTTAAATCATATTGCAGCAAATCTCTCCTGGTTGCTTCCTGAATCGTTTGATATGCACGGAACAAGACCGTAAAAGCCTTTAAATTACGATTGTCTTCCCTCATCCGACTCCCTCTTTCTATTTACCTCGAAATTAATTATCTTTAATTCGAGGTAATAATAACATATATTTCCCCCTACGACAATCAATTTGTTTTACTCAGAAATCTACTAAGTATTTATTTCACATATTTCGTACCCTTGATAGCACTACTACTTTTTAAATACTGCATGAAAAAAATCCAGCCGTTAATAGGTAGCTGGATTTGATGAATTCAGTCTGTACCATTTACTTTAGGCGTTTAAATTCTTTTTCATTCCCATCAACAAATTCTACTTCAATCTCAATTGATTGAAAGTCCTCTGCAATATGAAATACAGAGATAACCTGTTCTATTACCTCATCATTTGGTGTAGTGGAATCAAACGTCAGCTGCTTGAAAAGAGGCTCCAACTTCGTATAGGCTGCATCCCCCTGAAGATTTTCATTATTTCGCGTATCCTGTAATTTCGCTGCTACGCCAGACTTTTTGTTTTCGTATTCAGCTTCATAGGAATCTGCCCCAGAATAATCAACATCCAACGAAAACTCTAAAAAATTGAACGGTACTTGATCTGTCGCAGTATCACCGACCTGCTGATTCATATTTTGTTGAACTGGAGCATTTGTCAGCATATCTTGTGCCTTTTCCTTTGTACAGCCATAGAGAGTGACAGTCATAAACAGAACAGCAATTAAAAATTTCATTCTCATCTTTACACTCCTTTCTTCTATTATTATTTCCCTCTCTGTCTAAAAACTAACCAAAAAAGGTATCTCCAAAAATCAGGAGATACCCTTTCTATCATGAATTAATAAAAGTAATTACGAGTGTTGTTACCTTCAGCAATAGCTTTAGCTAATCGCATTGTTGATACAGCTAAATCTGCATATGTTACTTTCTCAGTAGCATTAAAGTTATTTTGCTGTGCATCGATTAATCCCATTGCACTTACTAAAGCCACATAGCCAGAATATGCTGGATCAATTGCGCCTGCATCAGCAAAGTTTAATTTGTAAATATCGCCATGCTTCGCAGCTTTCTCTAAGCCTAGCACACGGATATACCATTCTGCAAGCTCTTGACGAGTCATTGTTGCATCAACATCAAATCGATCTGCTGGCTTTAAAATGCCCATTCTTACAGCTTCTTCAACAACTCCATATAATGGATGCTTTTTATCAATATTCGTGAAGGATTGCTTGTCATCACCTTCTCCATATCCACCAAAATAGCCATATGTGAGAGATTTAAGCATAATTTTTAGTGCTTCTCCCTTAGTCACGCCTGTATCAGCATTAAAAGTAGCTGGATCTTTAATCTCTAACACGTTTTGGCTGACTAAATAATTTAACTCTTTGGCCGCAGTAGGATGTGAAATCAATGGTTGCTCTTTTTTATCCTCAATATTTATTAACCACTCACCAGTAGTTGCATCAATTTGATTAAATAAGTTACCACCATATGTTGGTGAATACACTAAATCATAATGATGCTTATCTTCACCATTTTGTTTAGCATACTGAAGTTGTAATTTAAGTGCCTCACTATAAGACTCCTTTGCTTTATCAGCAGAAATCGCCTGATCTACAGATGGCCAATTATCAATTTTTTGGTTAGAAATATACAATGAACGTAAAGAACCATCAGAACCAATGTTGACAGATATTTCATCTCCAACAACCGCAATACCATTTACAACACGTGGGAATGAGAAGTAATATTCTTTACTATAATCTTCTAATACTGCTTCCTCCAATGGTTTTGCATAATTATGCACGTAGGAAGGAGCCCATTGCTTTAAGTATTCAATTGCCTTATTTAATGCCGCATCCTTAGAAATGGCTGTAGTCTTATCGCTAGTCTTTACGAAATCTCTACTTGAATCATAGTATTGAGTAATTTCACCTGTTGCCTTATTTATTTCCAACTGAGAACCTGTACTACCATTATCATATATATACGAATAATTTACAGTGTAAATCGTTTCCCCATTTTGATTTTCTCTTTCATCAATCAGATCAAGCTGCAGCTTAGCTTTATCAGGGTCAACCTTTAAGAAGGACTTCGCAAATTCTTCTGCTTCAGCTAATGTCATGCTCTTCTTTCTAGGTTCAAGCGGTTGTGAGGATAATTTTTCTACGCGTTTTACTTTTGGTACCTGTGCCGAGAAACCGTTCACTGTTTGCCACTGTCCATTTAAGGCATGTACCCCATTGAAGCCTGTTGCTGGTGCATAGACAAGCTTCACCTTACGCTGATCTGTTTGATAATCATAATCAACCGCATAACGCAATTCTACTGCTAGATTATCACGAATTTGGGCAATAATATCTGCTTCATTCTTTTTCTGCTCTACACTATCAAACGTTGCCTTACTAAGGGATTCTGTATTGCTATACATACTTGTAATTTCACCATTTGCAAGGACCTCAATAGAAATGTATTGATCGCTGATTGCCACACCATTCTGAGTTGGTGAATAGACAAACGAATAAGAAATTGGCTGTGATAATGGTCTGCTCATATTGAAATAGTAGTCAGTCCCAATACCATTTTCCTGAAGTTTGTAGTTTTCAGTATTCGGGAATTTTTTTAAGAAATCCTTTGCAATTTTTTGTGCATCAGCTTCAGAATACTTTGCTGGATACATTGCATCTGAAATATCAGAAGGTTGATAATAGAAATTTTCTAGCTCTAAATCGTCTCCCTTAAATGTGAAGCCACCATGAATATCTTTCCCATTTACAGTTTTATGGAAGTTTAAATCATAACGAATTGTTGTATCATCTCTATAGTAGTGTCCGCTTCCTACATTTAAATCTTTTTCTGTTAAGAAATTAAACTTATCTGGGAATATTGCATGCAATTTATTGATAAGCATACTCTTTGTTACTTTTGTCTCTGTTGAAGCAACTTGAATTTCAATTCTCTCTGAAGATTCCTTTACATTAGCAGAAGCTTGTGAAATTGGTGAAAGTACTCCGAAAGTAAATGCTGTAGATGTTAGTATAATACCTAACTTTTTAAACTTACCCAAAATATCCCTCCTAGAAAACTATTTACCATCTATTATAATATACATTTCCAAATTTGGGAATGTTATTTACAGAGTATTTCCACTCAAAAGAAAATAGAATAGATATTATGATATTTTTTATCTAATAAAGTTAATTATTTTTTTACCACATCAAAATTGGAATCTATTAATAACCAATTTTGTGGGAAAGGTAAACCTAGCTTCCAATAACCTACTCCTCGAAGTTTATAGCGCTTTATTAAATCGAATTTAGCCTGAATGGATCTTGCATCTTCAAACCAAACAACATGTGCCCTGCCCTGCTCATCATAGTATTCAAAGAAAGGTGCTTGAGATCTCGTATCATATTGAATAGCTGCATTATATTTTTTAGCAATTTCAATAGCTCTTTGTGGACTAACTGCTTCAGCAATGGGACCTCCTTGTACAAAAGGCAATGTCCAGTCATAGCCATATAAATTTTGTCCAAGGATAATTTTATTCCGAGGAATTTCACTAATAGCATATTTAACAACTGCCTCTACCTCAGGAAGTGGAGATACTGCCATAGGGGGACCGGCAGAATATCCCCATTCATAGGTCATTAACATCACAAAATCCACTATTTCTCCATGAGCTTTATAATCGTGTGCCTCAGTCCATGGACCACGCTCACTAGCACTTGTTTTTGGAGCTAACGCTGTCGATACTGTATATCCTTGTGGATGGAATCTACTTACAGCTCTCCTTAAAAAGTTGTTATACGCCTCACGTTGATCACCTGGCAAATTTTCAAAATCAAAATGGATATCTTTAATGCTCCCTAAACGCCTTGCCTCTTCTAAAATATTGTCAAAAAGCAGATCCTGTACGGCTGTACTTTGAAAAATGTCTCGTGCTAAATCACCACTAAAGCTAAAATTCTCTAAATTTGAGATAACCATAGCTATAGAGGCTCCTGTATCATTAGCAACTTGCGTTACGCCCTGACTTGGTGGCTTTTTAAGCGTCCCATCTCGCCTTGCCTCATAGCTAAATAAAGCAAGATACGTTAAAAATGGTCCTGCTTCTCTTGCCTGACTCAATAATGCTTCACTAACAGATGTCCCCCTCGGTTCTAAATATGCCAAAGTTTCAGCCCTTGTTTTTGGTGGAGATGGAATATACAGTCGCATCCCAACAGATAGCGGTTGATTTGGATTAATGTTGTTGACCTGTGCAAGTGTTACATAATTAATGCCGAAGCGCTGACCAATGGACCATAAACTGTCTCCAGGCTGTACATAATAAAAACTTCCGATAATCGGAATAACAAGAGCTTGCCCTATGACTAATCGATTTGGTTCTGGAATTTGATTGGCATCTACTATACTTTGAACCGTTGTCCCATACGCCTGTGCAATTCCCCATAAAGACTCTCCAGCTCGTACAACATGTATTTGAATGACATTGCCTCCTTCAAGCGTGATGAAATCATACCTATAAAGCTTATGAAATAAGGCAGGAAAAGATGTCATGGCTCTTTCGGAATAGGTTTCTTTAAAAAAAGTCCTTCACTGATTACAGTGAAGGCATAGTGTTGAAAAACTAAATGGTCAAGGGACTCTTTGTGAACACTACTAAGTCAAATGAAGGTGATTTCCGTTCCAGGCTACTCGCTTTCCTGTGGGCGAGCGACGAGCCGCTTCCTGCGCTAACGCTCCGTGCAGGGTCTCGTCTGTCTCGCTATCCCACGGGAGTCGAGTAGCCTTGCACTCCAATCAGCAATAGTATAGAACTTTAAATATATTCTTCGCTCAAAAGTATAGTAAAAGCATGTTACTCACTATCATTAACTGGATAGAATAGTGGTCCAATTTTATAGCTGTCAACCTACATTTTATTCATAAAACTACTTTGTCACTTTACATAAAGCCACTTATTGTTGACGCTACTTTTGTGTGGGAAATGTTACCAAATTTCCGTTTTTCAGCAATATAGTGATGGCAAAGACTTCAATTTATCTCTATAAATTGTGTGAAATGCCAGAAGAAAATACGATGAGCAGTGGTTGATTGGAGTGTAGACTGAGTGACTCCTCGGGGATTCAGCGTCACAGATGAGACCCTGCAGCGAGCAGATTAGGGGAACGAAGGCTAAAAGCATCACGTCCTGTGATAACGCCTTCATGACCAACCTCCTGCTGCTGCCGCTTCGCTTTCGCGCAAAAAACATCTGTTGCCCCAAGCGGCTCATCGGACGCCCCCAGGAAGCTTTGCTCTGTGCGAAAGCGAAGCGACAGCAACAAAGCACTCAATCGGAACGGAGATCAACCCCTCGTTTTGAAAAAGGGCTAGACTTTTTAATTGTCACCTTGATTTCATTGACATAATAGTATTTCAACAGCATGCCTTCACTGATTACAGTGAAGGCATGCTGTATTTATAATATTTATGACACGCTCGAAAATAGAATACAAAGAAGAAATAAGCAATCAACTGTAGCATGGAACCTATAAAATGAACATTTTCTCGCATACTTTCATCAAAATTCATTGAAAATGCTTGTATTACGAAGCCGCAAAGCATAAATGCTATATATTTTTGATAGGTTTTAAAAGTCTTAGCTTCAAGGGGCTTATTATTATGAATATGTAATAATAATTGAAAAACACCATACATCAAAATAATAAATAAAAATTGCATAAGCTGTATTCCAATGTCTCCTAGTATCTTATAACCTAGCCATTGATCCAGCTCCACAAAAAATGACAAGACTGCCAAAATAATTGCGAAAGTTTTCGTCCAATGCTTTAAGTTATGAAAGGACGGCAACAGGTGAATACCATATACAAAAGAAAGATAGCCAATGAAATCTGGGAATATATCAGGTAATCCAAAAGAGCTTAAATCCATAAAAACAAAAGACACACCATTCACTATATATTCGTAAGGCTTTTTCATTATTTTGCATCTCCTTCAATTGTTTTCATAAGGTAGTTATCCTGTTCCTTTAGAATCTCATCTAAACGTTCTTTGTTCATAAATGGTCCAATTATTTCGTTATCATCATAAAGTTCGCTATAACTTGGTTCTTTAATATTTTGATACTCTGCATATGCTAGGTTCCCGACCCATGCTAAGAAGGACAATGAAAACGTCAAATAAACAAGTCTTCCTTTTGTAAGCCCCTTATAATACACAAACAGTATAAGCAACAAGAGGGCAAGCATTAGGAAAACACATAATATAGTAGTAAGGTTTTTCTCCTGATTGATAGTTAACAGTGCTGCATTTTTCAGCTTGAACGACTGCCCTGTGCCCATTCTGAATACAAATAGCAGAACAGCCAGCGTCACTGGAATGGTTAATATTGTTGCTATCGAAAATCGTTTTGTCTTCTTTATAGGAGCTTTTTGGAGGCTCTGACGTAATTGCTTGGAGAAATCTATATTTGGGTCTTTATCAGGGCGTTTTTTTAGTGTGTCAAATAACTCTTCATCGCGTTCTTCCATCATTCATCCCTCCCTACCTTTTTCCGAAGCCTTGTCATTGCCCGGTGAAAATCAACCCGTACCTTCACTTCCGAAATGCCCAAAATCTCAGCAGTTTCTTGAATCGTGTAATCTTTTAGCATTCTGCAAATAATAATTGTTCGATCATGAGATTTTAATGTCAATAATGCCTCTTGTACCGTTTGCCATTGCTCATTTTTCTCTATAATTTCCGGAGGCTTTGGAACTTCTTTTAGTACAGGCTGCCAGCTAAGCTTTTCTATCAAAAGTCGTTTTATTTTCTGTCTTCTATGTACATCTACTGCTGTATTTCGTGCAATTGATAAAATCCAAGTTTTTACTTTATCCATATCCTTTAAATTATCTAACTGCTTCATCACCTTGAAAAATGTCTCCTGTGTAATATCCTCTGCCTCTTCCCTACTATTTGTATAATAAAGCGCAAAATGATACACATCTCGATGGTAAAAATCGTACAAATGTTCTATTTTCACTATATCCTTATGCAAAGCCTCACCCCCCTTTCTACACTCAGAAATAAGTCGTTACAGCAAATTATTTGTTACACTTTTCCCACTTATTTTTATACAACTAGCGTAAAATGCCTTATTCTTTTCATGATTTACTCTCTTGTATAATGAAATTACTGTAAGGAGGTGTTAGTTTGCGTTTATTTTACCAGCAAAAAACAATTGGAAAAAAATCGCGTAAACTTCAAAAGATTGCATTTACAATTGAAGAGCCTGTCTATACCTTGAAAGACTTATTACTGCAACTTGTCACACAAGAGGTTCAGAATTATAACGAAAAGGCACTGGACACATCGCTTCATATTTATTTAACTGAGAAGCAATTGGAGAATGCTGTACATCATGGCAAGATACATTTTGGTGAGAAAAAAAGTGCCGCTGTACAGTCTTTAGAACAAGCTAAATCGACAGTGATTCAAGCTTTTGAAGACGAGCTGTTTTTAGTAATCCAAAATGAGGAGCAATTGAATTCACTTACAACACCACTAACAATTCAAGAAGATGATGTCTTTACTTTTATAAAATTAACGATGCTAGCAGGACGAATTTGGTAAGGAGGAATCCCATGACACTTTCTCATGAACAAAAACTACAATTTCAAAGTAAAATTGATACTGCACCAAAAGCTATTCAACCAATAGCTACAGCATTGCTTCAATATATGGATACACGTGATTACAATATTGAGCAACAAATTGCTGATTTGAATGTCACAACACTCGAGGAGCTATTTATAGGTCCACTATTTGATGTACTAACACTCTTTTCATCACAAGAGCGTGCACAAAATATTAAGAAACTGGCATTACGTTATGATACAGCAATGTTTCAGACCGGTATTTTGCGTAGATCGTTTCGTTCAGCACAGCCAGTACAGGATCACCTTTTTCAATGCTTACAATTAATTGAAGAAATGCTGACATTTGAAGAAATTAATTTACAGGAATTATTGACGAATCACAGTCAATATGAGCATGGTACATACCCTAACTATAGCTCCTATGTGATTAAGCAAGAGAATATAAAGGTAATGCCATTTAATGTTTTTGAGCAATTGCTTGCTGAGGAGCTATCATTACAAAACCCAGCTATTGAGGAAGCGATTGAAAATATACTATTTGATGAACATCGAAGTAGCTTTTTTGGTTACCCACTGATAAGGGGGATTTTTAAATCAACCAATAGTCGTCTTCATGAGGCACTTGGTAAACTATTAGTTGCGGCAGCGCGTCAGGAGGGGCTACGTCAGGCTATTGTTGAAAATATTGATCATGGTACCCTAGATGCACAGCTTACAATCATGAAGCTTATTCAAGAGCACCAGCTAACCCGCTTCTCTTCAGTTATTCGTGCTGTCGATACATGGATGGGACTTGGCTATAATAGCTTTGAAAATCAAAAGATTACAGAGGAAGTATTATCATTAGCGATACAAGCCATTGAAAACGACAATTTCACTAAGGAATTACTGCAAAGCGAGCGAACAATAGATATATACGTGGGTCTATGGGCAATCTCTACAAAAGATTACACGCAGCTTGATACGGTTTTACCAGAGCTACTAGGTCGTGATAAACATGTCCAGCTTACAACACTTGCATTCTTAAAAAACCTAGGAAAAACTTCCTTTACTGCACAGTTTGTCAAAAATATTATTTTAACAACGAAGGATATTGAGCTCTTTACTTTTGCTTGGGGAAATTTCATCCATGTAAATAACTATATTAACAGTGAATATGCTAGGGATAACGATTGGGTTAAAGATTTACAAACGTATATGCGAGAAAATACGCAACTTCAAAACATTGAAAATCCACTATTTAATCAGCTCGAATGGGCAAGGAGTGAGGTTTCAAAGGATGGTCTAACAATTGCAGGAAAGCCTCTATCCTTCGTATATGCTCACTTATCTTTAGAGGACATTATTTCAACACAAATTATTTTGGCCCATCATTTACAAGATGAGGAGTTATTTCAACGTATTATTACGAGTGCAGATACCTACTCACCTACTAGCAGAATTGGGCTTCTTAATATTTATTGCCTTGATAATTCTACACAAGGAAAGCGTGATTTTCTTTTTAGCTCTTTACGAGATCGAAGCTCCATAAATCGATCCCTCGCGCTAAAAAAAATACAGCTATTAACACCTACAGATCATGAAATTTTAAAAATCGAGGATCTTTTAACAAATAAGTCAGGCTCACTTCGTAAAGAGGCCATTTCACTCTTAAAGCTACAGTCACAGGAGAAAATATTGCAAAGTGCCGAGCGACTTATACAAGACAAGAAGCAATTAAAGCGACTTGGTGGACTTGAGTTGTTATTAGAAACCTCAAAAGAATACCACTTATCGCATGAGCAAATTACAGCTTTATGTGAAACACTACCAAAAGTTACTGCAACTGAGCAAGTGCTTTTAGATCAATTATTAACAGATGATGTTCCAGAATATAATGAGGAAAACGGCTTCGGCTTATATACACCACACCCTCCTATTCAATACCAGAACGTTGCAAATATTGATATTAAGATGGACGCTGAGGATGCATGGAAGCAGCTAATTCCATTCTATTTGCAAGGGCAAATGCCACTTGAGAGATTTTTTGACTATGATGTTGATAAACTTTTAGCAAAGCTTGAGCAGCTGATTCAATTAATTGATGCTCATGCTCATTATGAGTATGAGACATATCAATGGAATGATACGACAATTACAACAACGTTAGGACAAGACTACGACGTTATAGCTTCAAAAAAAGAGAATAACAAAAACGCAAGTCTTGACGTCTATCCAATACCTGAGGAAATCATTCAATGGATAAAAGCAGAAAAATTCAGCGCAGAGGATTTAGCTTATTTCAATTTTTACAGTAATCTATCTGAATACCCTGCGGCACATGAAATTAGCGAAGCCGCACACGCTCTTATAGCACCAATCCTTAACTATGCACAAATAAAAGAATATATTGCTAAGTTCAATGCGTTAAAGCACGAGCAAACACTGGAGCAAATTTTCACTGTACTTTCACAGGATTTAGACAAATTATCTGGGGAGCAGGAACTTCATAAACAAGCTGTCACACTTTTAGAACAACATTCACAGGGATTTAATGCTTTTGAGCAAGCAATCGGTATAATGCTTCAGCTTTTATCTCAAATACCATTTAAACAGTGGAAGTTAGAGGTAAGAGACAAGGGGTATTATTATTATCGTTCTACTTCCACTATAGTAGATTTAGATGTGATCGATGCCTTTGTTGATCGATGCTTCTCAGATTATACGACCTACAGCGAGTATGTTAAAATGCTTGCTATTAACGCAGAATTAACAAAGCGTATGCAGAAGGAACAATACAGCCCTAGTATATACAATTTAAGTTTATTCCGATATTTGGATGCTATTCAGGCAGGTTTATTCATACAGGATCATTTATTTGAGGCCATTTTCACGAATACATTAGCCTCCGATATATTAATTGCGCCTAACAAATTAATTGAAAACTATCAAAAGTCATTTGAGGATCTATCGAATCTTCTTGCTATACGTGAGCAGGCCATCAATCGAATTTTAGAGATTGAGCTTATGCGCGGCGATATTCCTACGGCCGTAACGAAGCTAGCGAGTAGTATATCCTATATAGAGGGTATTGAGTATTTCATTAAAATTTTACAGGCACTTGATGGAGAAAAGCTTGCGCGAGGCTATATTTGGCAGGCAGAAACGAAAAAGGATGTTTTCTCACGCCTACTTGCAAACTGCTATCCTAAAAAGGAGGAAACCGCACAGCATTTAAAAGATGCCTGGGAAAAAACAAATATTTCAAAAGAACGTTTAATTGAAGCAATGATGTATAATCAGCATTGGATAGATCTAGTTAGTGAAGTAATTGGCTGGGAAGGCTTAAAAGAATCTGCATGGTACTTTATCGCCCATACAACTGACTATTTATCGGATTTTGCTAAAGATCAAATTGCGCTCTTCACAAGCATCACTACTGACGATTTCCGAGATGGCGCATTTGATTTAAGCTGGTTCCAAAGTGCCTATCAAACAATTGGCGCAAAAAATTTCAAGCTTGTTTATGATGCAGCAAAATATGCATCAGAAGGAGCAAATCATCGTCGTGCACAGCTTTATGCTGATACTGCAATTGGCAAACTAAGCCCAAAACCATTAATGAAGGAAATCCAAGATAAACGTAATAAAGACAAGCTTCGTGCACTTGGCCTTATCCCATTAAAAAAATCGGATGAAAAGGACGCTCTAACACGCTATCAGTTTATCCAACAATTTTTAAAGGAAAGTAAGCAATTTGGAGCACAGCGCCGTGCCAGTGAAGCACGAGCAGCAAGTATTGCACTCGAAAATCTAGCACGCAATGCTGGTGATGGAGAAACAACAAGATTTACATGGCGAATGGAGCTATCCGCCTTTCATGAAATGAAGCATTTATTTGAAGCACAGCAAATCGAGCATATTATGGCACATTTGCAAATTGAAGATGACGCTGATGTGGAAATTATCGTAACAAAGGATGGAAAGCGTCTTAAAAATATTCCTACAGCATTGAAAAAAAACATACAAGTCATTGCATTACAAGAGGCACGAAAAGAGTTAAAGGAGCAATACAAACGAGCACGTCCTGCGCTTGAACAGGCAATGGAATTAGAAACAGTCTTCCATGCCGAAGAGCTCATCAATTTATTAAAGCACCCGATTCTAGCTCCTCTTTTACAAAAGCTTATCTTTAAAAGCGATGTATATATAGGAATGCTCACTTCAGAGGGCATAAAGCTGCTGTCAGGTGACATCATTTCACTTGCACCAATGACAGCATTAAAAATTGCCCATCCATATCACCTGCTGGAAAGTGGTCAATGGCGTCAATGGCAGGCTTATATGTTTGAGCACAAAATAAAGCAGCCGTTTAAGCAAGTGTTCCGTGAGCTATATGTAATAAACGAAGATGAAAAAGAGCAAAAAAGATCATTGCGCTATGCAGGACATCAAGTAAACCCATCTCAAACGGTAGCTCTCTTGAAAACAAGAGGCTGGCAAATTAGTTATGATGAAGGACCACGTAAGGTGTATTATAAGGAAAACATTGTGGCTTCGTTATATGCGCAGGCGGATTGGTTCACGCCAGCAGAAATTGAAGCGCCAACGATTGAGGGTGTTTATTTCTATCATCGTTTAACTGGCAAAAGTATAGTCTTAGATGATATTCCTGCAGCGATTTTCTCTGAGATTATGCGAGATATCGATCTCGTTGTCAGTGTTGCTCATGTTGGTGGTGTAGATCCCGAGGCAAGTCATTCTACCGTTGAAATGCGCACTGTGATTGTAGAGGAATTAACAAAGCTATTAAAACTTACAAATGTAGAAGTGAAAAAACAGCATGCCCTTATAGAAGGTAAGTTGGCTAGCTATTCACTGCATTTAGGTAGTGGTGTTGTCCATCAAATGGGCGGCTCAATGATCCCAATAATCGCTGTACAATCGCAGCACCGTGGACGTATTTTCTTACCAATGGTGGATGATGACCCTCGTACAGCCGAAATCATGTCGAAGCTATTACTATTAAGTGAAGATACTAAAATTAAGGATCCTGCCATTTTGGGGCATATCCGTAGCTACGAACAACAGCGTTAAAGAACTTATGCACATAATATGCAGGTAAGGTTTTTATTAATACAATGAGGCTGGGACATAACTAGCTTCAATTCGTGAGAAATCCGACTTTGAATGAATTCAAAGTCGGATTTCTCTATCTTTTATGTTTTTCCAGATAG
>NZ_JBNNMG010000048.1:0-43097 GCF_050272555.1 Lysinibacillus sp. NPDC047702
TTAACCTCACAAAAAATTTAAGGGTTACGCCCCTTAAATTATTTGTGAGGCGAGCAAGCGATAGCGCGCTTAGATTTAAAGCAAAATCTCAATTTTCCCTGTCCATTTTCTTGACATAGTATCATTTGTAATTGCTACAACGTTTGTCAACCAGCCTGTGGTTAGTGATTTTAAAGGTATAATTTATATTTCCACTTATATTATTATTTTAAATTTAGCTGGTTTCGCAACAATAAAATTTTTATTTAAAGTCTATGATTTAGCTATTTTAAAATTAAGTAAGAACTGAGGATTATTATTTTTTGACTCTAGGTGACATCGAAAATATAGATACTGTTTCACCAGGCGGTTACTCAAATGAATTCGGTATTCTGTGCAGCATCCCAAAAGTAAGAGTTAAAAGTCTATCTTTTGGGTATTTTTTTTGCAAGGTATAGGGAGTGTAAGAGAGTATTTAGAAAAGAGTCCGCAAAATAGGAGATTATATGTTTATTAAGTTTAATCAATACGAACTACTAGAATTGTTTGAAAAAGAGCCTGTGTTCGTTGGTGACGAAGAGGCTGGTATATTAATTTACAGTAAAAGTGATGACTTAGGATTTAAGTTAGTGTTGACCATTTCTATTTATGAGAAGCAATGCAATTTAAGCTTAAGTTATCAAAAATTTGATGCTTCAATTTTTGAAATAAAATTAATAGATGTTGATGAAATAGTCGGTGAAGACCAAATACTAACAATTATTGGTCGAAATATAAAAAATAGAGTCGAAGTTATATTTAATACACATTTTAAAATAAAAATATAGAGATTTGACTGAACGGAGGAAAATAACATAAAAATAATATCTATATCCTTATATTGGTAATTGTGTAATTCGAGGAATAGTATAATTAAGATTTTTAAAATTACTACCAGCACTCACATTAACGCTAGCTTTAGCATAGCATCAACATTTCCTCAAAAAAACATAGAAGAAATAACCTCCATTTCAACAAATGTACAGCTTAATGACTTCGAACTGTTCCAAAAAATTCCGGCAGTTGTTGATCTGATGCAGTAGTTTACTTCTCAAATGCAAGTTACACCATTAGCAGCTGCTAAGCAATAGTTAGAAAAGGTAGTTTTAGAATCACTAGTAAGGCATGTTTATCTGTTACTATTTCGTTTGTTAGGCTGCCAAATGGGGTAATTGATTTGATTAACGTAAAATCTCGTATTATTGGTGGCGGTTCTTGGGGCTAGACTCAAAGTTCACATACAACAAAATATGAGATGAAGGTAGGTCACTTGCGATATATGTAAGTGGGACTTTAAGCGATACTATCGTTGTGAATATGTATTTGACTATCCTAAAAATGTTGAAATATAAATAGTCACATTACTGATATAACCTAGTTTTGTTCTTGGATTTTATATAAATAATGTAAATTTCTTTTGCACACTATTTACATTCTCTTCAATTTTAGACTCATTAACACCTAGTTCTGCAAGGATCTTTTTTAGCCCCTGAGGACCTTCACCTTGATAACCAGATGAGAATCCACCCTTTACAATAATTCGTCCACTTACTCCATTAAAGGCTGTTTCATAACCATATATTTCATTTATATACCGATGATCAATAGATTTAATTTTTCCTATTAATTCAATTGTTTTTCTAACAGCAGTTATAGCGTCTTTTGTATGGACATCTTCAATCGTGATATTCATAGTATTATTCCTTTCAGACAAATCTAGTTTAATCTTGTTAAAGGCATATTCATAAGCATTTTTAATCTCTTCGATGTTATACTTTTTATTGAATAATGCAGTGCTTTTTTCTACAGTAACCAACGACTATCTACCTCTTCTTAAGATAAAATTTCCTTTTCATGGATATAAATGTATCACATTATTTTATAATAAAAAATAGACGTTTAGCTTATATTTTTAATCCATATTAAAGACTATATTCTTAACTCATTATAATCCAAAGGATACAGAAGAGTATAAATAAATTAATCGGATGCAATATGGAAACAATTTTTAATAAAAATTCATCAGAGAAGGTATTTACGAAGCACTAAAATGCTTACAAAAATTATTTTATTAGCATAGTCATGTCATTATTTTTTCGTATTTTATTCATACTGGAATCCAAAATTTAAGGAGATGAAAAAACTGCATCACTAATTAAATGATTCAGTTTTCAATGAATGAAAATGAATTGTTAAAGAACCTACGTGATTATTTAGTGAAAAACTATTAACCTAGACATAGAGGTGCATTAAATTGACTGAAATCCCAATAAGGTGTACAGGAATTGCTACAGTTCTATTAAAAAAAATTAATAATGAATATAATGTGTTACTTTTAAAAAGAGCTTCGGAGGCTCTGCGTGATGTATGGTGCTACATTGGTGGTGGAATTGAAAAAGACGAAAGTGCATGGGAAGCCGCCCTAAGAGAAATAAAAGAGGAAACGGGAATTACAAAAGTTAGATTATATACTTCTAATAAATTTGACCAAATCTATTCACCAAAAAAAGATTATATTTATATTGCACCTGTATTTGTTGGCTTTGTAGAAGAGCAACAAGAGGTTACATTAAATGATGAGCATAGCGACTACCAATGGTTATCATTTAATAGGGCGATAGAGACTGTTACTTTACCTGGAAATGATGAAGTGCTTAGGTCTATTGAAAAACATTTTATCATGAGAAAACCACCAAAATATTTACGAATTGAGGATTAGTAGCTGAAACGTAAATCTTTAAGTATAAAGAATATGTTTGATATTTATTAGTAAACTTCTAAAGTTTTGGTAGTGTTAAATTAAACAAAGACCACACCGTATTGGGGGGTCTTGATTATTGTTTATATAACGAAAAGGGAACCAACAATGCTGTGACCTCCTATAAATTTTATTGGATAGGAGGTCATTGCTTTACCTTGATTAAAAAGTATTTAGCTTTAATTTAAAATCTTGTGTATTGATACTGATCGTACCCCCGATAGGTAAAGTCATAATAGGTTGAGTATGACCAAAATCCAAATCGTATATTACAGGAATATGTTTTAATTGTGGGTGCTTATCTAAAATAAAATGAAGTTGTTCTTCTGTCATGTTGGACACTTTTTGAAAACGCCCAATTAATAAACCTTTTATATCTACGCTAGCTTGCAATAAAGAGGTTAAATCTCTTGCGAACAATTCAGGTATTATTAATTCATCATCTTCCACATATAAAATGCAATCCCTTAAATGAGGTATGTACTTTGTTCCTTGAAGTAAATTAAGTGTACATAGATTTCCGCCATATAGCGTTCCTGTAGCACTCCCTTTTGAATAAATTTTCCATTTCGTTTCTTCATAAACACGATTTTCTTGATCTAAAAACCATAAATCATCGCTCCATTTTGCTGATGGCTGCAATAAATATGACTCTTCGTTCATCAAACAATTTTTAAAGAAGGTCGTTTGATAATCTTGTAACCCTGTCATTTGAAAACTTGAAAAATGTGGACCTGAATAAGTGATAAAATTACATTTTGCTGTAATGGCATTTGCAAGTGCAGTAATATCACTAAAACCACATAGTATTTTCGGATTTGCTTTTAGTAATTCATAATCTATATATGGCAGTAATTCATTACTATTAAAACCACCAATTACCGTCAAAATTCCTTTTACATTTTTATCTGAAAAAGCATCATGCAGATCCTCAATGCGTTGTTCAATTGAGGAAGAACTTTGTAGATCACAAATTTCAACGTGCTTTCCAAAGGTCACTTTTAATCCTAATTGTTCAAGACGTTTCTTTGCTAACTGGATACCCTCTTCAGATAATATTTTTATGCTGCGACTAGGTGCAATAACTCGAATTTCATCACCTTGTTTTAATTTCATTGGTATTCTCATCGTTACATTCCTCCAAATTTTTTATGATTTTTCTAATTGTAGCAGGAATATATGCTCTATCAATCGTTTCAGTAGCAAAACGCTGGACCTCATGATTTCCAACGCAAACACTATGAATGGCATGTTCAAATAAACATTGATCATTACTGTCATTTCCAAACGCAATAAATTGATCAATCTTTAATTTATGAAGCCCCTTCACTTTATTTACACCAAACGGGCTAATGTCAATTGCATGTTCATTTTTATAAGTTACAACTGAAACAGGTAATTTTAATACCTCCTGTAACACCTCTTGTGTTGGGTGAAAAAGGATCAACTTGCAAATTTGTTGCAATTCAGCAATATCGAGATTCTTTGCTCTTGTTTTATCGATATTTATGTAAACCGGGTGCTCAGGATCACCTGTAAACGCATAATCCCAATCACTATCTGCTAAATAAGATAATTGATTTGAGTGAATAGTAGTGATTAGGTGTTGTAAAATATCACTTTTAAAATATTCCACTTGAATTTTCCCGCGTTCAAATGTAAACGCTCCATTTCCACCAACCATGGACATTAGTCGGAATTGCTCAGGTAAGACTGGTAGTAGATCACGAATGGGTCTTGCAGAGGCAAAGACAATTTCATGCTTCGCTTTTAATAACTCATCGAAGACTTCACAAATAGTCTCATCAATTGTTTTTCCATCGAAACAAATAGTTCCATCAATATCAAATACAAATTTCATATTATCAGCTCCTGGTTCGAGTATAATGTATAGTAAAAATATTTAGAAGGACAGATGTCCTGGAGGTAACAATGCATTTCGAAACATTTTCCAAAATTTATGGTTATACCTTTCAAGGAGAGATAAAAAAGAATATAGAAATTCGTAGGTATGAATCAAATGACTATATTTTAAAAGTAGGAGAAGCTATCACTGGTCTCTATTTTTTATTAGAGGGGAGATATTATGTTTCTAGCCCTGAAATCACAGGGAAGGAATTATTATTAAGATACTGTCAGAAGCCTGCCATTATGGGGGATGTTGAAATCTTTCAAAACTGCTCGGTACAGTCAAATTGTATAGCTGCAGAGACGTGCCATTTGCTATTTGTTCCATATGCTCTCTATGAACAACATTTAAAACATGACAGTTCATTTACTCAAATGCTATTACAAGAACTGGCATATAAACTTCGAACATGCACGATTTCCTCAAGAGTGAACGCTCTTTCCTCTGTCTCCATACGTTTAGCTGCGTATTTATGTACAATTGAATCGACTTCACTCTTTAAAGAATATATTATGACAAATACTTTGGATGAGGTGGCTTCACTTATAGGTACAACAAAAAGACATTTAAATCGGGTTTTAAGGCAGTGGTCTGATGAAGGAATTATTCAACGGATTGATGAAATGATTCAAATTATCGATTGGAGTAAAATTGAGGAGATTTCAGAAAATGTTCGATTCGAATAAGGAGTAGAATAATTTCTACTCATGTTGTTGAAAAACTAAATGGTCAAGGGACTCTTTGTGAACACTACTAAGTCAAATGAAGGTGATTTCCGTTCCAGGCTACTCGCTTTCCAGTGGGCGAGCGACGAGCCGCTTCCTGCGCTGAGGAACGAAGGCTAAGTGCGTCACGTCCTGTGACAACGCCTTCGTGACCAACATCGTGTTGGCCTCAGTTTCTCGTCTGTCTCGCTATCCCACGGGAGTCGAGTAGCCTTGCACTCCAATCAGCAATAGTGTAAAACTTTAAATATTTTCTTCCCTCAAAAGAAAAGTAAAGTAAAAGCATGTTACTCACCATCATTAAGTGGATAGAATATTGGTACAAATTCTACAGCTGTTAACCTACATTATGCGAAAAACTACTTTGTAACTTTACATAAAGTACTCCTCTGTTTTCGCATAGAAAATTGTTATCAAAGCTCCATTTTTGCACTATATAATGATGGCTAAGACTTCAAATTTATCACTATATATTTGTGTGAATGGCCAGAAGAAAATACTATGAGCAAAGGTTGATTGGAGTGTAGACTGAGTGACTCCTCGGGGATTCAGCGTCACAGATGAGACCCTGGAGCGAGCAACGCGAGTGAAGCGGCTCATCGGACGCCCCCAGGAAGCTTTGCTCTGTGCGAAAGCGAAGCGACAGCAACAAAGCACTCAGTCGGAACGGAGATCAACCCCTCGTTTTGAAAAAAGGCTATACTTTTTAAGTTGTCACCTTGATGTCATTGACATAATAGTATTTCAACAACATGACAAACCAGGAACTCATAGGGAGTCCTGGTTTGTTTTATTTTCCTTGATGAAGCTAAAGATAAATCTTGGATTAATCGTTTAGCATTGCTTTTAAAGTTCGTTTTTGCCAGCCTAGCTTGAAGTATGCATACTGTAACACAAAATGCACGCAGAAGGTAACAGGGTAGGCTAACCAAACACCATTTAGCTCGAATGAAGTATGGTGTGATAAAACAAACGCTAATGGCACCTCAACTGCCCAAATGGCAATGACTAAGAAAATAGTTGGCCATAAGACTACTCCTGTAGCCCTCATCGTAGCTGAAACTGTTTGTGTATGTCCAAAAATTAAGTAGCTCCAAAATGTGATATATAAATAGTCCTTAGCAATTAGCACTGTATTATGTGAATCTATAAATAAAGATAGGATAGGCTCCGCAAATAAATACATGATTAAAATAATGGCTCCACCTAAAATATAGTTAATACGGACACCTAAGAGTCGGATTTTTTTGATCATTTCTGTAGAGTTTGCCCCTAGAGCCTGTGCAACAAATACAGAAGTTGCAATCGCTATACTCATAGCTGGTACTTGTGCATAGCTCGCTACTTGATTGACTACACCATAGGCAGCAGTAGCATCTGAGCCATAGACATTAACGAAGCCAATAACGGCAATTTCCGCAACAGAGATTGCCACCATGCTAATACTTGATGGAATTGCTAGTTTTAATAAGGAAGCTAAAATATCTTTCTTTAATTTGAAGTGCTTTAAAATCGATTTGTCTAAACGCAGCAAATGCTTTGTTTTATGCAGGTACCCTAGTAATAATAGCATCGTTACAAGATTGGATAAAACAGAAGCATAGGCAGCACCGTTTAAGCCAAACTTAGGCAGTCCTAACCAACCAAATACTAACGGAGGAAGAAATGCAATATTTAAAACTACACTGATTACTAAAAATAAAAAGGGTGTTTTTGAATCGCCAACACCACGCATAAAGGTTGTATACACAAAATACCAAAACATAATTGGAAGTGTGAAAAATAATATTTGGGCATAGCTAATACTCTGCTCTAATATATTGGCGGGTGTTTGCATAAAACGTAAAATCCACTCAATGAAAAAGCCTCCGAAAATGGCAACAATAATTGATAATATTGATGTGAAGGCGAGGGTTACCCCGACAACCTCCTTCATTTTCTCATGATTGCCAGCTCCGTAAGTTTGCCCTACTAAAATGGAACTTCCTGAGCCAATGCCAATCGCAAATGCCATTAAAAAGAAGAAAAATGGAAAAAATGCAGAAATGGCTGCAAGTGCATCGACACCTAAATTGCGTCCAACAATAAACATTCCAAATACCTGTCCTAGTGATTGCAAGACATTTGCTAGCATAACAGGAATTAAAAAGTTGAAGAAAGATTTTTGAAGTTTTTTATCATCTTGTAGTAGTTGTTCATTCATTATGTTATCTCCTTAAGTCATGACATTAATAGCCCATATCCTTTAAAATACGTGATAATGTGCGTAAACGTTCTCCAATAAGCTCACCATTATCACCCAATGCTTGTTGAAAGAGCTGAATATCCTCATTAATTTGTTCGTTCTCTGTGCAAATTACCACTGTCATGGCATCACCCTGTAAGCCAACACGTTTTAGTACTGGGTTGTTTTCATCATATAAATTTTCATAGCGGTAAGCATCCTTAAAATAAAGCTGAGCTTCGCATACTAAAATAGCGAGATCAAGTACACGATGAAGAGGAAGTTCCTCTGATTGACGAGACCATTTACCACCTGTATGACGCCATACCTTGGCAGAAATATCAACCTTCCCTCGGTCATTCCATTGAGCTAAGCCAAGTGAAAGACCCTGTGCATCAGTATGATAGGCAGTACGTCCATCAATATTGGCATAGTTTTCTGCAACAATTACAGGTTTATGTTTTAAATGTGTAGGTATTTTCATATATTAAAACTCCTTATTCATTTATATTTAGTAATTTAGTAAATTACTGCGTTAGTAAATATAGCATTGGATAAATGAGAAGTCAATCATTTATAGGTCTAAATTTATCTAATATCAGTTTAAAGTAAAGAGAATGGAAAGAAGTAAAAATTTCGAATTTCTTGGAGCGGTTTCAGTAAAAAGGGGAAGGTATCACAGTAATGAAGATGCAAATAAAAAGACAACTACAAATTGTCAGTAATTGTCCTGTGATGCTATTATAAAGAGTTTAAAAAAGTCTGATACGGTGTACTCAAGGTTGTTTAAAAGATCAAAATCACTAATAGAAATAGTTCATACAAATCCTATACAGCAATGCTGCTCGACAATGTTTATGGCGAGCAGTTTCTTTTGGTAAGCTGTATTTGAAATATCGTTTCCTCATAGGGAGTACTGGTCAATCGTATGTTACCTTGATGTAATGCCACAATTTCTTCGACAATCGACAGCCCAATCCCAAGTCCTTCACCTTGTCTTCCTTGATCGCTACGATAAAATCGTTCAAAGACTCGCTGCTGTTCTTCGAGTGCAATTCCTTGTCCTTTATCTTTTATGGTAACCCATACCTCATTTTGATGTTCTACAAGTGCTACACCAAGATAGTGACCCTCTTTGCCGTAGCGAATGGCATTGTCAATTAAGTTGCGAATAGCCCGCTCAATCAATGCGGCATCCATCTGCATCACAATATCAGCATCCGCAATATCAATATCCACATGGTAATCTTGACCATCTAACAATAATAAATAATCGGCTATAATCTTCCGTAATATTTCAGATAAATTATGTGGTGCCAGTTGCAATGTCAATGCATTAGTGTTTTGTTTGGTGACATCTAGTAATTGGTCGAGTAAGCGGTCCATATAGCGAGATCGCTGCAAAATTATTTTAGCACTGGCTTGGAGCTCTCGTTCATCCTTATATATTCCGCTGCGAATCGTTTCAGCATAACCTAGAATCATCGTCAATGGTGTCCGTAAATCATGAGAGAGATTAGACAATAATTGCTTTCGTCTATTTTCGAATTGTTCAATTTCAACAACCTGACTTTGAATACGTTGGACCATCGAATTATAATGCTGTGTAAGTTGCCCTATTTCATCCTTTGTCTCATCCTCTAGTACAATACTATTACTTTGAAGATTGACTTGGGAGAGAGCATTATTTAGCTTACTAATACGTCGATTCATCCAAGAAAAAAAACAAATGGCTAGTAAATAGGGCACCATAAAAGCTGCGAGTATAGGAAGGAGTAATGTAACAAGTACCTTTGATGTGCGTATAAAGAAATAAATTTGCCCCTGTTTCATTGCCTCGCTAGGCAGGCTCATTAATAGATAGTAGCTTTGCTGGTCTAGCGTGATGCTATAAATAAAACTGATATTTTCATCTTTAGCCCAAAGATTGCTTGGCATATTTAGAAAACGGTCTGCTATTTTCGAGAAATCATAATCCTCTAAATCACCAGAAGTATCATAAATCTTTGTACCATCAGCTTGAATCCATGCAAAGTGAATCGCTGTATGTTCCGTATGAACGGAATCCAAAATTGGTTTTATTTCCTGCTCTCTTCCTGTCCCTTTTTGGCGAATTGTTGCGACAATATCTTCAGCTAGTGTATTTAATTTGTTTAAATTATAGCCCTTATCCAAAATACTTCCTACTGCCAAGCTCATTGCAATAAAAATAATAATGCTGCCAAAGATACTGATAATCATAAGAAGCCAAAGTTTTGTCCGATTTTTCAAAATTCATCACCTGAAAACTGATAACCAATACCACGAATGCTACGAATCGAATGGTGACCAGTCATTTGTTCAAGTATTTTACGAAGACGACTGATAAAAACGCTTAAATTGTTATCATCATAATGTTCATGCTGCCAAATATGTTGATAGATTTCCCTTTTCGTTAGTACACGATCAACATTTCGCATTAATAAGTGCAATAGCTGACATTCTACAGTTGTTAACCTTTGTTTTTGTCCATCATAATGTAGCATCGACTTGTCCATTTCAAGCACTAACTTGTTTAAACGTATACGATCAGAGTGATGTTTGATGGAATGTCGTCTTAATTGGGCCTGAACGCGTGCAACAAGCTCAATCGGACTAAATGGCTTTGTCACATAATCGTCTGCGCCTAATCCAAGTACCGTAATTTTTTCCTCAACCTCTCTTCTAGCACTTAGCACAATAACAAGCGGCTGTAAATGGTTTTCTTTTAAATAGTGTAGTACCTCAAATCCATCACCATTGGCCATCATCAAATCCAGAATAATCATGTCAAAAGGCTTTTGCTGCAATTGTCCAATGGCTTCTTGTCCTGATGCAGCCTCCATCACATTTAGATGTGCATTTTCTAAATGTAGTCGGATTAATTGGCGAATACTGCTCTCATCATCAACAATTAGAATTTGATTCATCGTTGATCATTCCCCCTCTCAAATCGTATTAAAACTACTTACTATTATAGAAGAAAAAAATCGAGTCTAATAGGAACTTTATAATCCATTAAGATTTCATTAAGAAAACCCCTTTTATAGATTGTTAGAATTAAAGGAAAGGAGGAGTAATGGAATGAAGAATAAGTTATTTATGGCAGGTATGGTCACAACGATTGCTACGATGGGGGCAGTGTCAGTAGTTGAGGCAGATTCCTTAAAGTTTTCAGATGTGAAGGAAGGGAATAGTCATTATGGGGCGATTATGGAGCTTTCACAGCGTGGGATTATTCACGGTTATCCTGATGGAACATTTAAGCCAAATGAGGTAGTCACACAAAGCCAAGCAGCAAAAATGGTGGCAGGGGTAATTGGTTTAAAGGGTAGTGAACAAGAAATAGTAGCTACTTTAAAGCAAAAGGGGATTTTGGAGAAGTCGTTCAAGATGAATACACCTGTGACGCGCTATCAAATGGCAACGATGATTACGAAGGCTTTACAGTTACCTACTTCTGATACAATCACAAACACATTTACTGATGTAGCGACAGAATATCAACAAGCAGTAGAAACATTATTTGTAAACCATATTACAACTGGTACAACAGCAACTACATTTAGTGGAGAAAAATTTGTGACGAGGGGGCAGTTGGCATCATTTATTGTTCGGGCAGAGCAACGGAATATGGTTGAAATTATGGAGGCAAAATTAACGATTGAAGCCATTCAACAAGGGAAATTAACTGCAGCAGGACGAGAATGGACAGTGGCGAAGAACGTACAAACATTGCTAAACGAGCAAAATACGCAAGCCTTAGCAGGGGCACGTATACAGGTAGTGATAATAGATAATCAAATTGTTGATGTTTTAGCTATTGCATTAAATGCATCAGGTGCTAAGGGAAAAAATGTTGTATTTGATGGTGCGAACAGTACGTTTGCAGGGAATTTATTTGTTAATGCAGATTTTGTGGAACTGAAAAATATAACAGTTACTCAAAATATCGTCGTTACACCAAAAGCATCAACAAACTTGGCAATGAGCAAGCTAAGGGCTGAAAATTTCACCATTATATATGATCAACAGTCACCTGTGACGGCTTCCTTAACAAAGGTTAAACTTGCCAATACAGTAGATACAGTGTTCGAAATATCCAGTGTAGGCTCTTCTGCAACGAACTTGTATGTGTTGCCAAATAACCCACAAGATGATGTAACAACTAAATTAGCACAACTAGCAGGCTTAGATATGTGGGCGTACGATAATCAGTTTACCCCTGCAGCTTCAATAACAAGACAGGAGCTTGCAACCATATTCGCATGGGCACCTAAAGATGATGCAGGTTTATCATTCTTTGTAGATGCGCCTGTAGGTGGTTGGACTGCTGGTTTTGTTGAAGTAGCAAAAAAGGAAGAATTAGTAATAGTAGGTGGTGAGTTACCAACACCTCCAACTCAAATAACGAAAGAGCAATTAGCTGAAATTGTGGTTATAGTAGCCCCACGTCAAAATGAAAGTTTTACGGGTTTTAAGAAGAATCAAAAGCAAATTTCTTTTACAGGCGATTTTTTGGCAGGACAATTAGTGTTTGTTAACCCAAGAGAACATGGCATATTATCGCGTTCCGATGTACGTTTAAGTGGAAATATGAATGATATCATGAATCGATTGATCGCACCAACAAGAGAGATAGTAGAGTATGGTAACAGCAGTTCGCAAGCACCGACACATATAGAGGCACTGAATACAAGTATTCGTCTAGCAAAAGAGAAATTGCAATGGATTGAGCAACTTAAACAAAATGGAGTACTTATACTTTCAGCAGATGGTCAAGATGTTCCAAATATTCCAAAAGAAAAGCAATGGCTTCCGGAAATGATTGTAGTAGCGTTACAGGCACAAGTGATGGAAGCTGAGCAGCTAGCCAATAGTCAATCGCTGATAGTTGAACCAATGATCACTAAACTTAATGGTTTAACAGGAAACATCAAACCGCGAAATGGCTTGAAGGAAATCGTAGGAGCACAACAAAAATTAGCAAATCAGCAACTTGTTATAGCAAATGAAGGGCAAATATTCGCTAAAATAGCTGAAATTCTAGAAGAAACGCAAGTAGAATTACAGCAAGAGCAAATTCGACTTGAGGGCAATCAAGTAACGGTCACATTACATGAGGCGATTGAATGTTTAAACCCAAGCACAATGACAATGGTTCAGTTTATTCCAGCAATTACAGCACAGCTAACAATTGTCCGAGACATAACGATTACAGACATGCAATGGACGAATGATGGTCTACTACTGACAACTACTGCAGATAGTGCCCAGCTCACTATTGGTACAGAACTAACATTGATATTACAAGGTGGGCAAACCCTTAGTGGTACTGTAGCGACAGCCGATGATGGAAGTGGCATCATAATTCGTTTTGAAAATATTCCTCCAAACGTTGTTATTACAGCAATTGAAGCAGAGGGCTATCGCTTTACTATTTTACCTACGACATAAGCAAAGAGGATACTGAATAACCTTTAAATTTTTTATCCAAATTTAGAAATATCAATTTGTCTATTTCTAACATAAAATCCCACAGAAAAGCGAATCGATTTGCTTATCTGTGGGATTTTGTGCTGATAGATAAAAGAATAGGAAGCCAATGTATTTTTTGAATGAATGATAATTCCACACAAAATTTTTAAATTGGGGTATACCATACTCTAAAAACTAGGACTATGCTTACGCCAAAAGATGCCATAAGCCAAGGTATGTTCATAAAGTTAGTTAATGATAGTAAGATGAAGATACATAACATACCGCCAACACAACTAATGAAAGAATTTATAAAAGTAAATTTTGAGGAAGTATAATGGCCTCCTCTCATTTTAGAGATATATGTCCATAAATGGAGGCTTTTACATGCTTTTTTAAACAAACTAAAATATCTTCCCATCTTTTTCACCCTCGTAAAATTGTATCTTGATTCAGCTCCCCGCGGATGTCACTGATTTTGAAGAGGAGCTTTTTGAGTGAGCTCGAAAGAATTCGGACGCAATGGGTGTAATTGAAATATCATTTTAATTTTACAGATGATGAAGAAGTACATACAAATTCACGATGTATAATCTAACCTTTTATGCCTAAATGAGGTAGTATAAAGTAAAAGTATTGTAAAATGGGTGTATAATCAAATTAATGAAGGAGAAGTACAATGAAACGAAAAAAACTTATAGGTTTAGTAATATCACTAGTAGTAGTAGTTTTCTTAATAGGTGTTGCCTTAAAGGATGAAATCTTCAAAGAAGAACTAAAACCCTCAATGGTCGAATTAGCGAATGGCTCAAAACAAATTGCGTATGATACAAAACTAATGAATTTTGATAAAACGACAACAACATTTGAAAAATACAAAGGTAAAGTTTTAATTGTTAATTTTTGGGCATCCTGGTGCGGTCCTTGTCAAGATGAAGTACCAGACTTAAAAGCGTTTTATAGCCAAAAATCCGATAATGTGGAGCTATTAGCCGTTAATGCAACTGCTAATGATAGTTATAACAATGCACTGAAATTTTTAGAGAATTACAAACTGAATTTTCCTATCTTTCTTGATGGAGATGGCGCACTTCAAAAATCATTTGAAGTCATGAATTACCCGACAACTTTTATCTTTAATGCAGAAGGCGTTTTAAAATATACAATTAAAGGTCAAATCAATCAACAGAAACTGAATAAATTTATTTCAGAAATTTAACTTATAGCTCAGATCGCTAGAAACATACATATAGTTTACACAAACATAAAAATACAAGGTATTACATAAATGTGGAACCTGGAATTTTTTTTGTTTTTTGATAATTATTTATTGAAAAAATTATAAAAACGAAACTTTATTTACATATTCTCGTAGAATAAGGAAGCGTATTCGAAGGGGGGAGTTTATATAAAATGTAAAAGTGTAATTATTATGGTGATAACACTTGTAGTAGAGGTATTTATTACATATTATATTGCCTCATTTTTCTCTGTTCGATTAATTG
Source organism: Lysinibacillus sp. NPDC047702 (assembly GCF_050272555.1). Taxonomy (NCBI): domain Bacteria; kingdom Bacillati; phylum Bacillota; class Bacilli; order Caryophanales; family Bacillaceae; genus Lysinibacillus; species Lysinibacillus sp. NPDC047702. The sequence goes on from NZ_JBNNMG010000048.1 coordinate 14,636, forward strand.
AGGTTATGTTTTTTACAGGACTCTTATTTACTGGTGGAATTTACTACTTTTCAAGCAGTGGGGGAGCCATGTCTCGGTTCTTTAACGCTCAGGTAAGCGGGCAAACGGGTTTTATTCAGCAAAGTGAGCGGTTTACTGTGAAAGTAGGTCCAGTGTTCTGGGCTTCATTTATATTCCTTTTAGTGGGTTTAGTCCTTTTTATCTTATTAATTACTGGGGTTATACCACCTCAGGAAATGTAAAAAACTACTTCACAATAAAAGAAGCATGGAGGATGAAATGATTAACAAGAAATATTTAAATGGAGTCATTTGGCTTTTGCTGATTCTTTTATTAGGAACGTCCTTGTTGATAAATGTAACTCATTATTTTAATACAAAAGAAATTGATATGGCTAGCACACGATGCTATGAAAAGGGTGGCAGCGTCATATTGAAAATTTATAATAATTTAACAAGTGAATATTATTTTACTTGTAAAGACAAATAGACGGATCACGGAAATCATATGAATAACTAAATGATGAGCTTATATCTTGTTTAGAATTTGTTTAGAACGATTTGATATACTAATTATGTAATCATAAACAAACACACAACACACAAAAAGGCCTGGCTTCGCATTTGAAGCTAGGTTTTTTTGTGTGTTGCAGTGGATTTCTCTTTCTAAGCTCTTGGTGATATTTGTAAATACGGAGGAGCATCAAATGAGGCAAAAGGAAATGATAAAGAATGTAAAAAATCTTGTTTACTGTTATTTTAATTTGCATTGGCACCATACTATTATTAAATAGTGTTGAGATGGGTACAGACGATGTAAATGAATATATAAATACAGTTATGAGTGGATCAATGGATACAGAGAGATTCCTTGTTATAACAATTAGATACATTTTTTCCTATCTCATTGTGGAAGGAATTTTATTATTGATTGGTTTACCATTTTTTGTATATTTCTTTATGAATTATTTGTAAATGAAATTGACTTGAATAAATTGTAAAAGGTGCTAGTCGATAGATCATAATGACTAAAGACAGCACCTCTCCATTCGTTGTTAATGAAAATATTTCTCTACACGCTGAAGAATTTCGTCTGCAGAAAGACCATTTGCATCAATGACTGGTCCTGCAAGTATTGGATCACTAATTCCCATAACATCCTTGTCTTGGCCTGTGATTACGCAAGCATCACATCTTTTAGCGTCCTCTTCATTCCGCAGTTGAATAACTTCATATCCTTTTGCCTTTAAAGCTTGCTCCACGTTTGATAATGATTGTTCAACACCAATAATTCTAGACATTATTCTTCCACCTCCTATATGTAATGTGCCATATAGGATTGCTAATTATTCACTGATTTCAATGAAAAATCTTAAAACTTCATGAATAAAGGCTCTAGTTTTATCCATGTAGACAAAACTAAAGCCTTTTTTTATTTAACAGTTGGAAATGTTGATGTGATTAATAAAGGAAGCTAGCGCCAACGATAATTAGAAGAATGAATAGCACTACAATTAGAACGAATGTAGAGCCATAACCAGAGCCAGTATTGCCCCCACAGCAGGCATTGTTCCAACTACCTACATTTCCTGAATATCCCATAATAAATTCCTCCTTTCTATCATCTATAATATGCCCTGTTGTAGAAAGGAGGCGTGTTATTTATCCAATTAAAAATTCTGAAAGCAGGTATTTTAAGGTATCATTAATAAATTTTTATCCGATGAAGAAGGGGTATACACTACTTTTATGATGAAATGCAACATTTGCTTAGTGAAGTGCCTTATAAAATTAATAAACAACTACCTACATGATTAAATATTTAATAATTGTTTTTTCGTCGCTTCAAATTCATCCTTTGTTAATATACCTGCATCCATTAGTTTTTTCAGCTTTAGAATTTCATCAGCGACACTTTGTGAGGTGATAGAGGGAGACGTACTCTCATGTCGTTTCATTTCAATTAACTTAATTAATTCTTTGGCCTTTTTCAGCTCTCTTTTAAAGAAGGTTATAGAGTTTTCATCTTTGATAGCTGCCGTTGTACCGCCTTTTGTTTCATTCGATCCAGAATAGGCAAATTGGATATATCCCGTAGATAAACCAGGTTCTTTAAATTGAATAGCAGTGATAGATTTAATGGGAATGGATTTTTCCCCCTTAGAGCCGCCTTTATTGATAAAATTTGAGAACCCCTTAGGCTGAATTTTTACTGTATAATCATCTACTTTTACAATAAACTTACCATTTGATTTAAATTCAAAAGCTTGAGTCATTTTTCCCCTCCCTAAAGAAAAAGCATCATTAAGATCAATTTTAAAACCCTTTCATTATTTATGAATATGCTTAAATTTTGCGGAAATTTCTGAGTAAATGGATTTTTATTACGATCAATAACTTGATGTAATTGTCACACAGTGTATAGCTTTAAGTTTGTTTCATTTTTTCAATTAACCTTATTCCACTAAACTCATCTATTCCATTAAGTCTATTCTTTTACATATTCGATGATGCTGCATTGGCTACTGGAATGCTGCATCGTTAGTCAAATAAGAAATCTTTAAAACTGTAACAAAAGGGGATAGTCGAACCTATTGCCAGCGTTTTTCTGGAATTACATATTTTTAATCTCTTGTTTATAATCAATTTTAATGATATTATATGAATATATTACATGAATATTCGTGTGATATATTCACAAAAGGAGGTGTTCATCTATGGCAAGGGGGAAAAAGGTTTTTTCAGAAGAAGATAAAATTCAAATTAAAAGTAAATTGAAAGATGAGTGTATGGCATTTTGGATTTCTGTGGGTTATAAAGAAACGAGTATCGGTGCATTATGTAAAAAAACAGAAATATCTACGGGTACTTTTTATAATTTTTATTCAAGTAAGGAAGAGCTTTTTTTTGAAGTTTTGAATGACGTTCAAGATGCTATTTATGGGAATTTTATGGAGCAAATAAAACAATGTCCTGAAAAATTTGGTTTTGAAACAGCGATAATCCAGCTTTACGATGAATATGAAAGTAAACCATTTCTTTATGATGTAAAAACGGCAGATTTCACATCATTTTACAGTAAACTATCAGAGGAAATGAAGGAAAAACTAATGTTTGATAGTTCTGATCTTTTTCGTGCGGCTATTAAACATGCGAATCTTACATTAAAGGTATCTGAAAAGTTAGCTTTTTCGACCTTCACCGTACTTCTTTCTAGTATTGCAAGTAAAGAAGGAATTTCAAAAAACTGCGATCATTTAGCCGCATTTCAATTTATGACTAAGCAGTTGGTAGAAAGTATCTTTGAGTAGATACGCTATTTCAAATATAAAATAAGAGGATATGAACGATGACTTTATTTAGGAGTATTATAGACTTTCTTAAAGAAACAGCATCTTTCTTTATCGTGATAAATATCATTGCAGCAATCGTGCTACTAATCTCAGGGGTAATTTTAATATCCCAAAAGAATAGAGAACAGAAGACGAAAAAGGTTGTCGGATTGATTTGTTTATCAATTTCAATGTTAGTTTTTTTGGGTGCTCTATCTAATGCTTTTTTTTCTTACATCGTATTTTAAAATTTGGAGGAAAGAGGGGTAAAATGATGTTAGACAAAATGTATACTATTATGGATGTTGCTTGTAAATGGGGGAATAAAAATCTGGGAATCTCTATTCAATTCCCTAAACCAACCAAAAAATCCATGGTGTCCAGTGCCTTTTCAAGTGGTATTATTGGTTGCGTCATTCTGATATATGGACTTGTTTTCTACAACACATGGATTCTGTTAGTCGGTGGACTTGGAATAATTAGCAGTGTTTTTATATATCGACAAAGTGTAAAAACGGTTAATTAAGAAACCTTATCTTTTAGTTTTTAGACTATAGAAATATAGTCTCATAGTGTTGAAAATCAAAATGGTCAAGGATACCTTTGTGAATATTTAGTCAAAATGAAGATGATTTCCGTTCCAGGCTACTCGCTTTCCAGTGGGCGAGCGACGAGCCGCTTCCTGCGCTGACGCTCCGTGTAGGGTCTCGTCTGTCTCGCTATCCCACGGGAGTCGAGTAGCCTTGCACTCCAATCAACAATAGTGTAGAACTTTAAATATTTTCTTCCCTTAAAAGTAAAGTAAAAGCATGTTACTCACCATCATTAAATGAATGGAATAGTGGTACAATTCTAATCTATAGCTGTCAACCACATTTTATGCATAAAACTACTTTGTGACTTTACATAAAGCCACTCACTTATTGCTGACACTGGTTTCGTAGAGAAAAATGTTACCAAAGCTCCAGTTTTTCGCAATATAGTGATGGCTAAGACTTCAATTTATCACTATACATTAGTGTGAAATGCCAATAGAAAATACGATGAGCAACGGTTGATTGGAGTGTAGACTGAGTGACTCCTCGGGGATTCAGCGTCACAGATGAGACCCTGGAGCGAGCAATGCGAGTGAAGCGGCTCATCGGACGCCCCCAGGAAAGCACTCAGTCGGAACGGAGATCAACCTCTCGTTTTGAAAAAGTGTTAAAAACTTTTTAATTGTCACCTTAATTTCATTAACATAATAGTTTATCAACACTATGAGACTATAGAAATATAGTCTATTTTTATATAGCTATAAATATTTCGATTTAAAAGTATCTCTGAGCATGATAGGATAATAGTGCAAAGGAGGTGCAATTGGCCTAAGGAAATTGTGCTATAAATAGAAAGTGCAAGGACTTTTTGACATTTATGTAAATGAATAAAAAGAAAATTATTCTTATTGTTAGTTTATTTGTACTATTTTTAACAGGCTCACGTATTTTATGGTTGGATTTATTAAATAACACAAACCAACCCTATGCAGTAAAAGGACAAATCGACTTGCGAGAATGGAATTTTAACGACAATCATTCCATTACATTAGATGGGGAATGGGAGTTCTTTCCTTATACGTGGTTAATTAACGAAAAACAGTCAATTGATGCGGCACGAAATAATTTATCATACATATATGTTCCAAAGGGGTGGGATTCTTCTTTACAGGAGGGGGAAGTAACACCATATGGTTACGGTTCTTATCGCTTAAAAGTTCTGATTAATCCATCTGATAATAGTACCTACAGTATTAGAGTACCAAGTGTTCGGAGCTCTTCTGAATTATATGTGAATGGTAGACAACTGTCGAAATTAGGTGTAATTGGGGAAAATGCTGATACGACCATAGCCAAAAACATACCATATTCAGCTTCTTTTGAAGTAAATGGTCATAGTGAAATAGAAATTATTATGCAAGTTGCAAATTATAAGGATTCTCGTAATGGAGGGATTATTCGCTCCATTAAATTGGGCAAAGAAGAAGTAATTGATCGAGAGACCCAATTGTCTGTAACGATGCAGCAAATGGTGGCTTTAGTTTTCTTAATACATGCTATTTATTCTATTATTTTATACTTTGTAGGAAACAGAGATAAAAGATTACTTTACTTTTCACTCTTAACATTTAGCACTATGTTGTACTATCTATTAGGCAGTGATGATAAATTAGTGTCCTATTGGTTTCCCATTAATTATGACTGGGGATTTAAATTAGTTCATCTTTCAATGGTTGGCATTGGCTTTTCGTTGCTTCAATGTATTAAACAATGGCTGCCGCATTATTTAAAAAAGCCTATATATTAGTTCAATATTCTGTGCGGAATAGCCTCATTGCTGGCAATAATGTTGAGTACTAGCTATTTGATTACAATTCAGCTTTTTTATATTTTGCTTTTTGCGATTCCAATGATTATCACAATCCTTACAATGATACGTAAATCTATTAAAGAGATTAGAAGTAGCATCTTTTTACTGCTTGCAATTCTTGCATTTGTTAATAATATAGCTTGGGATTTCTCGATGCTTATCACTGGCATTAAAGTTATCTTTTATCCATTTGACCTTATTATCACGATGGCTTGTTTGGCCATACTATGGTTTAAAGATTATGCTAGAGTGTATGCAGATACTAAGGCACTCGCTGTAAAGCTTCAAGAAACCGATCGATTGAAGGATGAGTTTCTTGCTAATACGTCTCATGAACTACGAAATCCTCTACATGGAATTTTAAACATGTCGAAGGCTGTTTTAGAAAGAGAAGAAACGGTTCTAAGTGATAAAAGTGTCAAAGATTTAGAGACCGTTCTTTCCGTTGGACGGCGAATGTCTCTTATGTTAAATGATCTACTAGATGTAATGAGTTTAAAAGAAAATACAACAAAGCTACAGCTACGGTCATTTTCCATTCATACAATTGTTTCTGGCATATTAGATATGCTCTATTTTATGAGGGAAGGAAAGCAAGTAGAGTTAATAAATCAAATCCCAGAAGATTTTCCAAAAGTAATGGCTGATGAAAATAGAGTCATTCAAATTGTTTTTAATCTACTGCATAATGCAGTGAAATATACAAATGAAGGTCATGTTACAATAGCGGGTCATGTGAAAAATAATATGGTGGAAATTGTGATTTCAGATACTGGTATAGGCATCGATAATGAAACAATTCAGCGTATATTTGAGCCTTATGAGCAAGGAACTCTTAGTAAGGCCATCATTGAAGGTGGATTTGGACTAGGACTTAGTATAAGTAAACGTTTAGTTGAGCTACATGGAGGCACATTACAAGCTCGGTCTGTATTAGGGAAAGGTTCGAAATTTACGTTTACTTTACCTATCTCCATCTTATCTGAACAACATGATACAGAAGATAGGAATTCACCATTGCGAACGAATGAGAGCTTAGATGTTATGACGTCTTCCAATCATTTTGATCGTTCTTCAACAATCCAATCCATCATGCAAACAAATCGACCAAAGGTGCTGGTTGTGGATGATGATCCAATTAATTTAAGAGTAATCGAAACAATTTTGACTATAGAAAAATATGATTTAATAACAGTCACAAGTGGCAGTAAAGCGTTGGAGGCATTGGCATCTCAGAAATTTGATTTAATTATTTCAGATGTAATGATGCCTAATATGTCTGGCTATGAATTAGTACGGACTATTCGTAAACAGCTATCAATTACAGATCTACCAGTGTTACTTCTTACAGCTAGAGGTCAAGCACAAGATATTGAGAATGGCTTTTTATCTGGTGCAAATGATTATGTAATGAAACCAGTCGATCCTTTAGAATTAAGATCAAGGGTAAAAGCACTCACAGATGTTAAACAATCTGTTCAAGAGCGCCTTCGAATGGAAGCGGCTTGGCTGCAAGCACAAATACATCCACATTTTTTATTTAATACTTTAAATGCAATCATGACCTTACATGAAATTGATACGGAGCGTACGAATAAGCTACTTGAGGCACTTAGTGATTTTTTACGGGAATCCTTTAAATTTCAAAATATAGATGAACTTGTCCCATTAGAGGATGAGTTAAAGCTTGTTCAATCCTATCTCTATATTCAGCAGGAACGATTTGGAAGTCGAATTAGTGCAACTTGGGAGCTAGAGGTTTCATCTGATGTAATGATTCCATCTTTAACCATCCAGCCATTAATTGAAAATGCCATAGAACATGGCATTCTGAAACATGTAAATGGAGGAAATATTCATATTCAAATTTTGGATTATGATACTTATATTGAGATAACAGTATCTGATAATGGTATTGGAATGAATGAAGAAACAAAAAATCAATTGCTAGTCAAAAGGCTGAAAAAATCGACGGGTGTAGGTCTTCTGAATACGAATTTACGATTAAAGCAGCATTACGGAGAAGGGCTTCAAATCAACAGTCAGCCAAATCAGGGAACATCCATATCGTTTAAAGTTCTTAAAAAGCAAGTTGATGGATAACAGAGCTGGAATGGTGGATAGAATTATAAAAGTGATGGATAGAACCAGAAAAACGATGGATACAGCCATGAAAGTAGTGGATATTACCTGTCTGTTAATTTGATTCAATTATTTTCATTCAGAGCATTTCTTTCAAGGGTCTCTTTTGTTTCAGCATTGACAGTTTTTTCTTTCGCCTCAGCTTGTTCACTAGCTGGGGCCTCATCATGAGAAGAACATGCTGATAGAAGAAGTGCTGCCATTGCTCCTATACACAGTAATTTCTTCATTAATATTACCTCCGTTTGTTCAGTGGTTACGTTTTAGAGTGCACCAATATTACTTAGAATATAATAGAGTGCACCAATATTACTTAGAATATAACGGAGTTTCAATAATATTTGTTTTAAAGCAGGTAATAGCTATAGCCTAAGATAATGAACTTACAAATGAATATATGGCTAGAATTCAAAGAAATGTGTTTCGTGTTTATAGGAAAGTATAAAATACCAGGCTTTAGCACCTGGTATTTTTTATTATTTACTTATAACAATCGATAATTTGTAGTTGGCATGTTTATTTAAATTGACTAAAAATTGGTCTAAAACTTCGTTTGATGGAAATCTGCATTCTAGAAGATAGCAGCCATCCCCACTAATTTTATAATTATTAACAATATACTGTTGTTGTGTTTCTAGAAATGCCAGAAAGGGTTCATGGTACGGACTTTTAGTGTAAATATTCATAAATGCATGGACAGGGCATCCTAATTTTACTTGATTCACATGGATTGTATATCCTTCAATAACACCACTATCTTCTAATTTTGCAACCCTTGAAGATGCAGCTTGTCCAGTTAAATGGACCTTCTCTCCTAATTCTTTCATTGTCATACGGCTATTCTTAGAAAGCTCATCGACGATACGCAAATCTGTACTATCTAACATGAAATAACTCCTTTCATTATTCAAGTCAAATCATGAAAAGACTTGATTTTATCTATGTAATTGTTATTTGGACATAGTATAAACTAATTGTAATTTAAAGAAAAGGAGTTAAGAATATGAACATTCAACAAATTCGCAATGCTACGGTTATCATCGAATATGCGGAGAAAAAATTTTTAATCGATCCACTTTTGGCAAACGAGGGGACTTTTCCACCATACCCAAATTCCCTAAGACAGGACCAAAATAACCCATTAGTTTCTCTACCAGCATCCATAGACCAGCTTATAAATGTGGATGCAGTGATTGTTACACATTTACATGTTGATCATTTCGATGAGGTTGCAAAAGAAGTATTACCAAAGGCTATCAAAATGTTTGTCCAAAATGAAGAAGACGCTAAAGAGATTAAAAGTGCTGGATTTACCAATGTAGAGATTTTACAGGAAGATACAGTTTTTGAAGGTGTTCAGTTAATGAAAACTGCAGGTCAGCACGGGCGAGGAAAAGTTTTAGAAATGACTGGTCAAGTATGCGGTGTTATTTTTCACCATTCAAGTGAAAAGAAATTATACGTTGCAGGAGATACTGTGTGGTATAACGGAGTTCAAAAAGTGCTAGAAAAAAATCTACCAGATATTATTATTGTGAATGGAGGAGACAATCAATTTTTACAGGGAGGTTCTCTTATAATGGGGAAGGATGATATTTACGAAGTTTATCGTGCTGCGCCAAATGCTAAGATTGTTGTAAGTCATATGGAAGCTATAAATCATTGGACATTGTCTAGAGAAGAATTACGAAGCTTTTTAAATGAAAAGGAAATCAATGATCGTGTGCTTGTTCCTGAAGATGGTGAGCATTATATGTTCTAAAGAAATTAAATGCTAACCCTTTTCAATCATATATTCTATTTTTTCATAAATAATTATATTCATAAATTTCTATATATAATACTGATGCAAAATCCTGTAAGATTGAAACAGGGGGCGTCAAAATGAAACATGCAATTTATACAAGTGATAAAGGTAGATTAGTCATTTTAAAGCATTACGAGCAATATTTAAAGTCTTTTGATTTTGCAATAGAACGTATCATGGTGGAAACAACCTTTGGAAAAACCCATGTATTAATGGCAGGACCAGAAAACGGTAAGCCCTTGTTTATTTTTCAAGGTGGTAATTGCATAAATCCTATGACTTTATCTTGGTTTAAACCATTCGTAAAAAAATATAGAATATATGCGCCTGATACAATTGGACACCCTGGTTATAGTACACAAACTAGAATTTCTGCAAAAGATCAAAGCTTTGCACAATGGATAGCCCAATTAATGGATTATTTCCATATTCAGAAATGTGCTGTTTTAGGTCCATCCTATGGAGCTGGTATTATTTTAAGGTTAGCTGCCTATATGCCAGAGAGGATTGACTGTGCTGTTCTTGTTTCACCAGCAGGATTTAAGTTAGGCTCCAAAATCGCAATGCTGCAAAAGATTTTTATGCCATTGCTGCAATTTAAAAAAACGTTGTCCATCAAGTATCTTAAACAAATAACAGATTGTATGTCTACTGGTAATATGATAGAGAGTGATCAGCAGATTATTGGAGATATTTTTCGCTTTGTAAAATTAGAGCAGGGGATGCCTAAATTAACAACTAGAGACGAATTAGCACATTTCTCTGCACCCACTTTAATCATTGCTGGTCAACAAGACATATTTTTCCCTGAAAATAAGGTGAAAAAAACTGCTGAACAAATCATTCCGAATTTAACAGCTTTCCATTCATTTAATATGGGGCACTTTCCATCCGACAATCAATTACAAACAATTAACCATACTATACAGAATTTTTTAAATAAATATTATTAAAGGGTACTTCATAGAGTATCCTTTTTTGGCTGTTCCATAATTGTATTTAGGATTTAAAGTACTCCTACCATAAAATACCGAAAGTAGAGGAATGTTCTTGAATGTTTAGAACAAGTATGTATTTTGAGCAATCTTCTAGGGGGGATCATATTGCAAAAGCTCTTTAATGAGATGATAAAGCAAGACATAGAACCATTTCTTTCTAAATATGGATTTTCGAAGAAGGGTTTGAATTTCTATAAGACAACAGGTAGCCTCATTTATATGTTTAATTTTCAAAAATCATCAGGCAATTCAGCGGATAATGTCATGTTTTATGTGAACTGTGGAATTTATGCCGCAAAGTTGGCACAGATTCAATCGAGAGAGATTTTGACTGCACCCAAAGAGGCAGAATGTCACTTCAGAGCAAGAATGGGGGAAATTGCCGAGTCTTTTCCAGATCGATTTTCAATCACTCCTGCTACAGATATGGAAGATATAAGAAAAACGCTGCAAAATGGATTAGAAAAGGTTGTTCAGTTCTATAAAACTATGACTAATGCCAGATCCCTTGTTGATTATTACATATCAGGTCCATTTTTACATCTTAGCGAAGAAAGCTTACATTTACTGTTACAATCCAATGATGTAGGGGGAGCTAAACATTTTTTTAAGGCTTTACAGGAAAAGTACGGAACAGAAAAACGATGGTCCATTTTCGAAATCAAATATAGTGCAATCTTTAATAAATATGGCGTGGAATTTGATAACCTTTAAGAAATGTAAAGGAAACTATACTGTGGCGAAAAAACTTGATATTATTTGCTTCTCCATTTTTATAATGTGAAGTTAGCAGGAGGAATTACGATGTTGCTAAAAGATACTGATCAATTGGAAGATTTAAAGGATTTTCTTATCAACTGGTACGGGAGGTATGATAGCTCCTACGGCATACCAGTAGACGAGATTCCAGTATATCTGCCAAAGGCTTTGCATGAATTATATGCCTTTGCGGGACACTGGAAAGATGGCTTGGACAATCATTGCGAAAACGCTCCGGAAATATTTCAACAGCAAGATTGTCTTTATTCGGTAGAGAGACTAAAGAAGGATCCAAATAACCACAAGCTTACATTTCTTGAGGAAAATCAAGCTAATTGGACATGCCAAGTGGCAGTAGGTAACGATGATTCTGCTGTCTATTGCAACGAGCATATACTTTGGGATGACAATGCAGAGGGATATCTTCTAGTAAATGACTCTCTGTATCATTTTCTGAAAAGTTTTTGTTTACAGGAGGTCGTTTTTGGCTGTAAACATCTTTATTTGATTGAAGGAAGAATAGCTAATCTACAGATATTATTTGATAAGCCGATAGTAAATGTATGGCTAAATGGGTACTATATTGGTTGTAAAGAAGAGGGACCTACGCATTCATTTTACCAATGTGAGGACATACTAATCATGGAGCGTTATGGTGACATATGGTTGGGATCAAACTGTGAATTGCTTGATGATTTAAATAATCTAATATCATCAATCAAACTGAGAAAGATTAAACCTAATTAAGAATCGACCATAAAAGTTGTAATTCCTTAGGTTATATGTATAATCCGTGTACAATTTCCTGCCAGAACAGCACAAGCCGTAAGTCACAACAAACCACGCGTAGTGATTGTTGCAAACTTAAGGCTTTGCCTGTTTCACAATATAAAAGATAAAATATAGAGAGACCTATTGAATAATCTCATTAGATGTATTTCCATATCAATCAAACTAAAACAATATCTCTATCACTAAGTTAAACTAAGCAAGTAAGAGTGGATAAACGATTGTCTGCTTTTGTATCAATGCCGTTCAGCCAATCATCCATTAAAGCTAGATGTTTAGCTAACACAGCATCTGAGTATAAACTCCACAATTCTTTTGTAAATCTTAATTGTGTTTCTTGTATTTCAAATTCAACCTGCTTTACATTATGCTTACCGTTGTGCTCCTCCATTGTGACAGAGCTAGAGTAAATATAAATATCAATATTTTCCTCACAGTTAATCGTACTTTGAGTAAACAGTTTTTCTGTTTGTTTTTCAGAGCTAGAGGAAGAGGCGGATTTTGCTAATGCTTTTAAGCTTTCTACGATTTTTCCTTTGTCAGCCGCCGAAATGCCATTATATAAATTGGCAATTTGGTCAATTGCTTCATTCCAATCGGAAGTCGTACGTTTAAAGGATTTTACGCTGCTATTTAATAAATGGATAAGAGGATTTTGTAATATTTTTGAAACATATTTTTCATAGGCAGGTACATTATTTTTATCGTTTGGTAATGCTGGATTGAAATTAGAAACAATTCTAGAAATGTCAAGGATAGTTGTTAATCCAGTTGTTGGAGCTACTTTAGCAGCTTCTTTTACAGCAGTACTATAGCGTCCAAAGCTTTGAAGTGCCTGCTGAACCTGATTGTCAGCAATTCTAGCCTCTGACAGCTGATTCCCAACAAAGATACCTTGACTGACAACTGTTTGATCTGATGTTGCAAGTTTAATAGCAACAGGCTCTAAATTTTGATGTAGAGAAATATCATTTAGTGCTAACCAGCTTTCCATTTTTAAGTCAAGATTTGTCATAGAAAAAACCACCTCTAGTTAAGTTTGTATTGGTTTGTAAGCCAATAGTAGAAATATATTTCAAGTTTATAGCAATTAAAACCATAAATTTCAAAAATTTTGTGAACAAGTTATGGTGCTGAAAGGTAAGAATATTATTTTTTCAGCCATTTCTACATGTTGGATAATTAATAAAGAAGGAGGATTATCCATTTTGCAAATTAAAAGAATATATAAAGAAGACTATCCTAATGGTAAGAAAATTATTTATCAATATCATTCAGATAAATTCTACGATGTTTCCTATCAGGTGCAAGAAAACGGTTGGACAATGGATTTTACATTAAAGCATTTTGATAGCCCATTCCATAAATATTTGGAAGGAGAAATTTTTGCAGATTATATAGAAGAAATTGAATGCTATATTGCAGAAATATACGGGAAAGAGGTGGGAATTGTAAGCTGTAGTCATGAGAAGTGGAATAATGTTCTAAGAATCAATGATATTCATGTAAATCCACAATATCAACATAAAGGAATTGGTAGTCAATTCATGGCATTGGTAAAAACAAGAGCTGAAGAACTAGGTGCCAGGGCAATCGTGTTGGAAACGCAAACCTCCAATTATCCTGCTATCCAATTTTATAGACGCCATGGATTTCAGCTTACTGGCTGTGATCTATTAAGCTACTCCAATACAGATATGGAAAATAAAGAAGTCAGAATTGAAATGGGTCTGGTACTAGAGGCTTGAAAAACGGTTGAAAATGGGGCAAATTGTATTGAATCCTTAAGAAGAAACGTTTCCTGATGGATTAACTAGGCATTCATACGATTATAAAATAGAAAGAGATCAAAGGAAAGGAACAAGACCTTTAGCAATATGAACAATCAGTAAGGGATGCGGATGGCCCCTACTGACTGAGAAGTTTGGCAGTTTTGATTACAGACATTTTTTTATGTCCATTATTGTTTGTAAATGCATGCCTTCATGAAAAATTGTTCGAATTAGTACTTGTTCAATTGTATTTATGCCCATATCGATAGCTGGAAACTCTATCTCTAATTTATCTCCATACTTTGCATTTATTTTACCTGGTTGAGATTTTAAAAGCTCTTTTAAATCTTCAAACGATGGTGTCTCCTCTGTAAAATTGGCAGGTGAGGTGCCAAAGCCAAACCAGGCATGAAAAGGTATAAGATCCTTGCTTTTTTCGTTTGTTATTGCCTCAAGTCATAAATATTGATCCAGATAAAGATGACCCATATTCCAACGAATATTATTATGAAATCTTTCTGGTATGACTTCTGCATGTTCCTTTGTGACAAATTCTAGGACTTGTAAAACTTCATTTCGATAACGCTCTATCTGTTGAAATAGAACTTGATGATGATGATTCATATGTTTTCTCCTTTTCTTTATTATAATTTGCTAAAAAGATTAAAATCCCTTCAATATAAATGATAAAATCTATAAAAAATGAGAGAGAACACCATAAAAGTGTGTTCTCCCTCATATAAATTCTCTATCTGCTTTGAGTCTGAAGTGCCAATTTAACACCTAAACCTATATAAACGAAACCTACTGCCTTTTCAATCCAACGTGAACCGTTATTGGTGGTTTTGGTAAAGATTTTATCACCTATGAAGCTTGTAACAATAGCTAATAAAATAGTATACAAGGCGCTCATTACAACAAACGTAATCCCTAAAATTAGAAGCTGCACAGTTACAGACTGTCCATTGTGCTGCACAAATTGAGGTAAAAAGGCTAAGAAAAATAGTGCCGTTTTAGGGTTTAATATTTCTGCTAAAAAACCTTGGCGGAACGAAGTACTTGCTGGACTTTGTTCAACTGTTGGCTGTTCTATTTTTTGCGGTTTTGTTAGGAGCATTTGAATACCTAAATAAACAAGATAAGCTACACCAATATATTTCACTACTTCAAAAGCAGTAGCAGATTTCATTAAAATAGCTGAAAGACCTAAAACAGCGGCTAATGTATGAACTAAATCGCCCAATCCAATACCTAATGCTGTGAAAACACCATTCTTTTTACCACTTTTCAGCGTTTGTGTAATGGTAATTATCACAGCTGGACCAGGAATTAAAAATAACAGAAGTACTATTGCAATAAACGATATCATGCTTGACCATCCTATTCTAATAAAGTGAATCTTTATGAGGGCTTTCTTAATTCCTCAATGATTATGCGTAATTAACTAAATATCCATCCATAAGATTGGGTAAATGAGTGCAAAAATTATTATATTCTATCTAATCTATTATTGTCGATAATGAAATACTAAAAAAATAGTTATAGAAAATTCTAAAAATATAAAATCAGAACTCAGCGATAAATATTAAAGATAAACATTCTTATATTTGTTTACAAAACACTTGAAATAAATAAGGAGGCTTGTTATGCCTATTATTACAATTAAACTAGCAAAAGGAAGAACGAGAACAAAAACAACAGTTTGTTGAAATGGTGACGCAAGAGGCAGTGAAAACGATCAATTATGCCTCGGCATAATTGCGTCCGGAATCGGCTTTGTGCTTACACAAAGAACTCCTTTTCGATTCCGTGACATCCTCCGGAGGCTTTAACTTCTTTCAGCGGGTGTTTGGACACCCTCTGAAAAGTAGCTTAAAATCGCATTCATCTCACTACCTATAGAGGTGGGAGACTTCTGCTGAAAGAAGTTAAATGTTAAAGAAGAATGGGTAACAGTTATATTTGAGGAATATGAACGTGACAATTGGGCTACTAGTGGACAGCTACATTCCATTAAATTAGGAGATGGTTTTGGTCAATAATCAGGTACATAAATTAAGTTTATCTAAAATCACATTTTTTTCGGAATGTGATTTTTTATCTTTAAAATTTTAAAATAGTACCAACTGATAATAATTAGTGATAGAATTAGGTGATAATTCAGTTGGAGGTGTTAATATGCTGGACATTCAGCAAATACAAGCAGCTATTAGACATCGTTATCCCTTTCTTTTAGTGGATCGCGTTTTGGATTTAGAAGAGGGTAAGAAAGCCGTAGCGATTAAAAATGTTACGATAAATGAAGAATTTTTTAATGGGCATTTTCCTAATTATCCAGTAATGCCAGGAGTACTAATTATAGAAGCATTAGCACAAGTGAGTGCTATTATTATGCTTACAAAGGAAGGAAATGAAGGGAGACTTGGATTACTTGCTGGTATTGATCAATGTCGGTTCAAAAAACAAGTAAAACCGGGTGACCAGCTTCGTCTTGAAGTAGAAATTACACGCTTAAAAGGGCCAATTGGTAAAGGTCGTGGAGTGGCTACTGTTGATGGAGAATTAGTTTGTGAAACAGAGCTTATATTTGCTTTTGGCAGCTAACGAAAAAAAACAAAATCCATTTGAAACCACTTCGTCTGATGATGAGTGGTTTTTTATTGTGTAAATTCTTTAGAATTTCTTAAATCTCTGGCTTTACATGGCAGGTTGATTACTTGAATGGTATTATGATTGTTACATTTGAAGCAATGTTCACAACTCTAAGGGGGAGATGAAAATAACTATTAATATTCTCGTCATAGATGACGAAAGGGAAATTGCAGATTTAATAGAGCTTTATTTAAAAAATGAAGGCTTTAATGTCTTTACATTTTATAATGCCGAGGAGGCACTAACTTGTATTCAGACAATAAAATTAGATCTCGCTATTCTTGATGTGATGATGCCTGACATAGATGGCTTTGAAATCTGCAGAAGGATTAGAGAACATTATCATTTTCCCGTGATTATGTTAACAGCTAAGGATGAGGAAATTGATAAAATAACAGGACTAACGCTAGGTGCTGATGATTATATCACAAAGCCATTTCGACCATTGGAGCTAATTGCACGAGTGAAAGCTCAAATTCGAAGATTTACAAGGTACAATCAGCAAGAAACTTCGCAGAATGATATGATTATTGATTTTTCTGGACTTATTTTAGATCAAAACACAAGGAAATGTATGCTGCATGAAAAACAATTGTCGCTTACACCTACAGAATTTTCAATCCTTTGGTTTTTATGTATTAATAGGGGACGTGTCGTTTCTTCTGAGGAACTATTCCAAAAAATCTGGGGAGAAAAATATTATAGCAGTAATAATACGGTAATGGTCCATATCAGACATTTACGAGAAAAAATGAAGGACCCTGCAGAAAACCCAAAATTTATCAAAACGGTTTGGGGAGTGGGGTATACCATTGAAAAATGATTTTGGAAAACTAAAAAGGAAAATAATGCTTCAAATACTTCTTATCCTAGTTCTTGCATTAATCAGCGGGTATTGGATTAGCTCTCTATTTATTGATGGCGTTTTACAGGCTCCATTCGCCGATGCGTTTATTCACTTTTGTGAAAATGTACTTCAGCTAGATTATTATGCTGCTCAGAAAGCCTATTCGATTCTATTTCAGCAAAATAAGCAGCTTTGGTTAGCAATTGGATTAATACTTTTATTATTAATAATCTTTTACTTTGCACTTTCACGCTTTACAAAGTATTTTCATCATATTGCTTTAGGTATCAACAGCCTTTCAGAGGAGTCTGATAAAGATATTCAACTGCCAGCTGAGCTTGAATTTATGGAAAAGAAATTAAATGCGGTGAAAAATACATTAGAAAAGCGTGCAAAGGACGCACAAGAGGCTGAGCAAAGAAAAAACGATCTCGTGGTTTATTTGGCACACGATATTAAAACGCCCTTGACATCCATTATGGGATACCTAAGCCTGCTGGATGAGGCGAAGGATATGCCTTTAGAGCAAAAAGAAAAATATGTAAAGGTTACATTAGATAAATCCTACAGGCTAGAACAATTGATTAATGAGTTTTTTGAAATTACGAGATTTAATTTACAATCCATTATATTAGATAAAGAATCCATTAATTTACATTATATGTTGATGCAATTGGCAGATGAATTTTATCCGTTATTGGCACCAAAAGGACAGCAAGCAATTGTAAATGTTGAGGAAAACTTAAAGATTTTTGCTGATGGTAATAAAATAGCTAGGGTATTTAATAATATTTTAAAAAATGCAATAGCATATAGCGATGAAAACAGTATTATTGATATTCATGCTGAAAAACAAAATGATCAGATTCATATTTCATTTACAAACAAGGGAAAGGCCATTCCACCTCAAAAATTAACCATGATTTTTGAAAAGTTTTATCGTTTAGATTCATCTAGATCTACACAAACGGGTGGAGCGGGGCTAGGACTTGCTATTGCCAATGAAATTGTACAAGCACATGGAGGAACAATATCTGCTAGTAGCACCGATGAAAAAACAGTGTTTACCGTTAGCCTACCATCAATTTCTTAAGAAACCTTAAGAATTCTATAATAGATTATTAAAAAAGAGCTCCTTCTTTTATGTTTCAATAAAACTATAATCAGTGAGGCATTTCCTCAACCTCACTAGATTGAGGAACATACACAAAAGTCTTCACTTCCTGAAAGTACTTGTGTGAGCGAAATCCTGTTGATCTCCCAGCTATTTTTGACCATCTTGCAATGGGATTCTAATTGGGAAACAGGCATAGAAAGAAGGAGTTGTTTTTGTTGAAAAGAAAGGGTTTTTATAGCGTATTTTTTATAGTAATACTATTGTTTATTTATTTCATTGTTGTCAAAGATAATCCACTACAGCCAAACCTTGATCCATTTCAATCTCCTCAGCTAGAGATGCCACAGAAAAGTGATCATATGTTCAATTTAGATTTACATAGCTCCAATGCCATATTAGTGAGCTTACAAGACCATACTATTTTATTGGACAAAAATAGTGAGGAAACCATTTATCCAGCTTCTTTAACAAAGCTGATGACTGTCCTAGTCGCACTTGAAAATATACCAAATTTAAAGGAAAAAATTCTTCTTAAGAACCGTATTTTTACAAGCTTATATGAAGAAAATGCTTCTATGGCAGGTTTTCTTCCTAATGAGGAGGTAACTGCACAGGATTTGCTTTATGGTGCGATGCTGCCCTCAGGAGCAGAAGCGTCTATTGGTTTAGCTGAATTTATTGCTGGATCAGAGAATGGATTTGTTCAGTTAATGAATGAGAAGGCTCAACAGCTTGGTATGAAGAATAGTCATTTTATGAATGCCACTGGATTGCATCATCCAGACCACTATACAACGGTGAGAGATCTTTCAATTCTCTTACAGTCTGCTCTCGTAAATCCAACATTTAGGGAAATTTATACAGCTGAAAGATATTCGATAAAACCAACGAATCTTCATCCAGAGGGAATTACATTAACAAGCAGGCTATTCAATTATTTAAACAACAATGAAGTAACGAAAGGTGAGATTATTGGGGGGAAAACAGGTTATACAGAGCAAGCTGGTCTCTGCCTCGCAAGTCTAGCATCCATCAATGGGGAAGAATATCTGCTCGTAACGGTTGGTGCAGAAGGTGATCCACGTTCAGAGCAGTTCAATATTACAGACGCATTAGCTGTATACCAGAAACTATATTAAACATGATGAAACCAGGCGCTTATAAATAGTCCTGGTTTTTAATTGTATTTATACAAAATATAAGGAGTATTTTGTCGAAAATAGCATACAATGCACAATTTTTCATATAATTTAAATGTCTGAAATATTTCAGAGAACTTTCATCTGACTATAAACAAGTTTTCAATTCATAATTATTATATCAGGTAGAACACGATGAGAGGATGAGGGATTTTGAAGCATCCCAGTACAAATATATTAGAAAATAAAGAGGAATTATTTATACCTGAGAAAGCTTTAAATAAAGATTTTTGTGATCAATTAGTGACTAAAATTCATAAAAATATACTGAACGAGAATATTTCGAATGATGTCTATATGTCATATTTTGTGATTTTTGACCAGAAATATGAGCTAAAAGAAATTCGATATTTATTAGATCTGTTAAAAGTACAGGCAGATGAAATTATTCGCTCTAAGCCCATCTATATTACATTAAGTGGTGTGATGTTATCATTGTTCGCCATTATTGCCTGTGCTATTAATATGAAGGTAATGATTGGTATTTCTTTATTTCAAATAGTCGCACTAACAATTTTAAGCTTTAATGTAGCCGTTTTATTTATTTCATATAAAATTGAAAAAGAATATAAAAAAATTTATGCAGTCATAAAATTAATCGAATATTACTTAAGCTTTTATAAAAAATAAATTTCACATCCAATGTCACCTATCTAAGAACTACCTCCAAGTAATAGGCTAAAAGGAAATAGTTCCTCACTTACTTAAAAAAATTATAAACAAAGCTGCGTGATTTATACGGAACAAATTGATAAAAATAAAGCATTTATTTTAAAAATCCTCAAATAATAAGGTACGAAATATTTTATTTGAGGAAGTGAAAATTTGAAAAATTTTTTCCAGATGGTATTACTGGTTTGCCTTTTAATGATTTCCTTCGATGTCCATGCCAGTACCTATGAAAATAAAGGAAGAAAGTATTATGAAGAAGCAGGTCAAATTGTTTGGGAAATTAAAACGGATGAAAAAATTGTGGCCCTTACCTTTGATGATGGACCACATCGAAAGTACACCACTCAGATTTTAGATTTATTAGAGAAATATAAGGCAAAAGCCACTTTTTTTATAGTTGGTCAAAATGCAGAAAAAAATCCTGAGGTTATTTCAAGAATGTATAAGGAAGGCCATGAGCTGGCCAATCATACTTTTACACATCCGTTAAGGACCAATGTTCCAAACTTGCTAAAGGAGATAAAGCAAACAGATGAAACCATAAAAAAAATTACAGGATATGCTCCCACTTTATTTAGACCTGTAGAAGGGCAATATTCTGATGCCATGATTGAAGCAATTTCCAAAGAAGGTTATAAAGTTGTAATGTGGTCTTGGCATTTAGATACATTAGACTGGAAAAGTCCAGGTACGAATCGAATTATCAATACTGTTTTAAAAGGAGTAAAGGAAGGAAATATTGTACTGTTCCATGATGGAGGCGGTAACCGTAAGCAAACAGTTGAGGCAATGGACAGTATTTTGGCAGAGCTGGAAAAACAGGGCTATCGATTTGTCACAGTTTCCGAATTACTTGATGTGCAGCAGAAAAAATAATGAATAATGGGATCTTTATTTTAAAGATCTTTTAATTTGCTTTAATTCAGAAATTAAATAATCAATTTGCTTTTGCATATTTTCAGCTTGCATTGCCTGATCATTATTGTTTTGGGAATTATCATTGTTGCTTTTTTGTAACGCCTGTAATGCAAGCCCAGCGGCAATTGTTTGAATACCATCACCTAATGTCGAAATGGATGTTCCAATATAGGCCAGCTTTGCAGCATAAATTTCCAAAGAGTCCGTTGGTTGATTTGAATTATTTTCATTTCTTTGCATTGTTATGCCTCCTTTAAGCAAATTGTTAGATCGTCACTACTTTCATCATATGCGTGTCATATGAAAAAAGGGAATCGATTCAAAGTAAAATCTGATCTCACCTCCAATGGTTTCATATTGGGGGTGTTTTTTTTTGTGGAATTTCACTCCTTCAAGTGTTTAATAAAGGTATAATTACCATTAATAAGATAAGGGGGATTAGGCAAGTGACTAAACTTGAATTCATTGATTTAAATTATGAGCTATTAGAAGGCATGGGGAGCTATTGCCTTAGAAGCAAAAAGAATTCGAAGGGCTATAGACAAAAGAACAATTGGCTACATAACAGCTTTGAGGAAGGCTTGAAATATGTCCAGATTTTAAAAAATAATAAGCAAGTTGGCTTTATTGAATATACAGCAGCGGAATATTCTTCAAGGGTTGTCTTTGCAAATGATTATTTAGTTATTCATTGCTTGTGGGTCAGTGAAACTGGACAAGGATATGGAACAGAGCTTATTCAAAAATGTCTGACAGATGCAAAAAGGCTAGCCAAAAAAGGTGTAGTGGTTGTGACAAATTCGACGACATCGTGGATGCCTAGTAAAGAAGTTTTTTTGAAAAATAACTTTCAATGCATTGATAAAGCTCCATACGGTTTTGAATTACTTTCCTATCCATTTAGTCAAGAATTGGAGCAACCTTATTTCCCAAATGATTGGGACGAGAGAATTAAAAAATTTAATCAGTTAACGATTTTGCGTTCCTTTCAATGTCCATATGTTGAAGTTGCCACAGAAAATATAGTTGCAGGGGCAACGCTATTAGATTTACCTGTGGAAGTAATTGATTTTAGCAATAGAGAGCAGTTAATGACATTATCGCCAACGCCTTACGGTATTTTTTCTGTCATCTATAAGGGGCAGCTACTTACTTTTCACAGGTTAACAATTCATTCTGTAGTTAAGAGATTAAAAGAGCTTAGCTGTAATGATTAAGATAACGTATCTGGTAGATTTAAATGTAATGCTGTAGTTATTAATACTTATAAAAACACAATACAAGTAACTAAAGGTGCATAAAATAGCTTTGAATCGTCTTTTATTAAGCTTCTATTTCTATGATTATCTGTAGTTATGATAGATGATGATACTATTAGGATTCTGTAACGACGCCGCATAATAAAATGAAGGGAGGGAAAACATTTGGTAACAATACGACGGAAATTAGTACCAATTTCTCTAGCGGTGAACATGACAAATGGTAAAAATAATTTGAAAAAATATATTGTTGTTCATGAAACGGATAATACCAACATTGGAGCGGATGCTGATGCACATGCACGCCTACAAATAAACGGCAATAGCAGGCAAGCTAGCTGGCATTGGCAAGTTGATGATCAAGAGGCTGTACAATCATATGAACATTTTTGGGAATGTTGGGGTGCAGGAACGTATATTGGCAATAATCAAGGAATCCAAGTAGAAATATGTGTAAATAGTGATGGTGATTATACAAAAGCTGTGCAAAATGCTGCTGCTCTTATCGCAAAAATTATAAAAGATGAAAATATAGCTATTGAAAATATTGTTCAGCATCATTATTTTAGCGGGAAAAATTGTCCTCGAAATATGCGCGCTGGAAAAGTGCCTTGGTCTCAACTTATAGAGATGATTAAAAAAGAAGCTGGTAATACACAAAATCCACCTGTTGAAACATTAAAATATCGCATTTTAACAGGAACCTATAATACGTTTCAGGCGGCAGAAAGCGCAGCAAAGGTTATGAAAATCACCTTTGGCTGGCTTGTCTACATTGAGCAAGATAGTACAAAGTATCGTATCAAAACGGGAACTTTTACAGGAATGAATGCAGCAAAAAATGCAGAAAATAAAATAAAAATGGCAAAATTGGCGCAAGTTACGTATATAAAAGATACCTAAGTAAATAATTGAATTCTAATATTCTATGTGTATATAGTTGACTGCTTCTAAGAATCGAGTAAAATAGAAAAGCAGTACCATTATATACCTTAACTTAGCAGAGGAGAGAGGTGTCTAACTAAAGCCTCTAAGACATCTTTCTCTATATGGTTTTATACATAATTGTAAGCAGCTGAAGATATAGGGGAATAGTTGATGGACAAGAACTGTCGAGAATTTTGACTGTCTTTTTCTTTTCGTCTTCTCTATAACCTGTTAAGATGGTAATAGTGTGTGACAACAAGTTAGTGTATATGAGAGTGGTGACAATCAAGATGGATGAACAGAAAAAAGATAGTATAGAACAGCAGCAAGAACAAACTCAGGACGAGGTAAAACCGGCAGGACGATTTATACAATTAAAACCGTTTAGATTTATCATGCTGATGTTCTTTACAATCCTTATTACTGCAGGCTTAACGATTTTTGCGTTAACATTCGGCGAGAAGAAAGTAGTGGAAGTAAAAGTACCGATTGAACGTGCGGAATTTACAAAGTTATATGAAGCCTTTGATTTACTTAAAAAAAATTATTATAAAGATATTGATGATGAAAAAGTAGTCAATGGTGCTATTAATGGCATGTTTGATGCGTTAGATGATCCATATTCTGATTTTATGGTGAAAGAAGAAGCAGACCAATTTAATTCTGGATTATCTTCTAGCTTCCAAGGAATTGGTGCGGAAATTCAAGAACGTAACGGCTTTATTACAGTTGTGTCACCTATCAAAAATTCTCCAGCTGAAAAGGCAGGACTATTACCAAAAGATATAATTTTAACGGTAGATGGGAAAAGCATTCAAGGATTTAGTGCTTCTGAGGCTGTAGCCCTTATTCGTGGTGAAAAGGGGACACCTGTAAAATTAACTGTAAAACGTGGCGACAAAACGGAGCCTATAACAATGACAATTATTCGTGATGATATTCCAGTTGAAACCGTATATGGTGAGATGCTTGATGGTAATATTGCACATATCCAAATAACTTCATTTAGTCAAAACACGGCTAAAGAGCTTGAAAATATACTTACTGAGTATAAAGGAAAAGGTATGAAGGGAATTGTCTTAGATTTACGTCAAAACCCTGGCGGTTACCTAGAGGCTGCAATAGAAATTTCTAATTTATTTGTGCCAGAGGGTAAACCAATTGTTCAAGTACAACAAAAAGATGAGGAGCCAAAAATCACAAATGCTATTGCAGGAGAGAAATACAATCTACCTGTAACCGTACTTGTTGACAATGGTAGTGCATCAGCATCTGAAATTTTAGCAGGCGCCTTAAAGGAATCTGTTGGTGCTAAAGTTGTTGGTGAGACATCGTTTGGTAAAGGAACTGTGCAAAATATTACACCACTAAAAGATGGCTCAAATCTTAAATTTACAACAGGAAAATGGCTAACACCAAACGGTAACTGGATTAACGAAAAAGGTATTGAGCCAGATGTAAAAGTACCATATCCATCCTATGCATCGTTACCATATCTCGATCCAGCTCTTGAAATGAAAGAGGGCTTACAGTCTGACTCTGTAAAAGCGGCAGAAGAGATGTTAGAGGTACTTGGATACGAGCCTGGTAAAGTAGATGGTAGTTTCGATCAGTATACAGAACGTGCAGTGAAAAAACTGCAAGATACAAGTGGACTGGAAGAAACGGGCATTTTAACTGGAAATACGACGTATGCTTTAATGGATGCATTGCGTGCAAAAATAAAAGCAGATGATCCTCAATTGTTAAAAGCAAAAGAACTGCTTACTGGAACACCAGCAAAAAATGAGGATACTACAAACTAAAGAAGTAGCTGTCGCAGCAATCGTTATTAACGATCTGTGCGACGGCTTTTTTGATGGGAGGTAAAGATTGTGAAGGACGTTTATTTATTTAGTGGTTTTTTAGGTAGTGGAAAAACTTCTATGCTAACAGATGTAATACGACAATTGAAGGAAAAAAACTTAAAGCCAGCAGTTATAATGAATGAGCTTGGGAAGCTGCCATTTGATTCAAAGGCTGTTGAGAAGGATATTCCGTTGAAAGAGATGCTAGAGGGCTGTATTTGCTGTTCTGGTGCAGAAAAAACAGAGGCACAAATTCAATCACTATTAATGGATAGTGAGTTTGATGTACTAATTATTGAAACAACAGGTGCTGCACATCCTGTAGAAGCATTAGATGCCGTTTATTCACCGTTATTTGCTGAAAAATTGTATGTGAAGGGTATTGTTACTGTAGCTGATTCAAAGCTTTGGTTGAATCGTGAGACGTTAACACCACAAGTACGCTCTTTATTTATGGAGCAAATCCGTCATGCCCATCTTTTATTGGCCAACAAAACGGATTTATTAACAGAGGCTGAGCAGGCTCGTGTAGTTTATGAGCTACAGGGCTATAATCCACATGCTTTTATTTTACAAACAACAAATGGGCGTGTTCCGTTACGACTCTTAGAAGATTTAAAGGCAACTGCACAAGTGGACAAAAATGATATCGTAAAATCACCGATTGCTGCCATGCATCTGGGATCACGATTAGTTGAATTTAAGGATATAGATTTTACACAAGAACAATTTGAGGCTTGGGTACGTTCATTACCCGATACGGTCTATCGTATGAAAGGGTATGTACCAATTAAAGGTGTAAGGAATCCTATGTTATTTCAATATGCATATGGGATGGTCCAATGGCTACCTGAATACGTAAAAATGCCGGCCAAACTAGTTATCATTGGTGAAAATGTAGGGGATATAAACGTCATTGGTATTCATTAAACAAGTATCAATGACGTCCCAGCGTAATTGTAGCTGCCGCTATGCTTTCGCTGCAGAAAACATTTGTAGCTGTCGCATCGCTTTCGCACAGATAAACAATGCGTCCAGATTTTCAAAATCCGTGACATCCGTCAGGGACTTTGAGCTAACGTGATGTTGGTCACTCAGTGTGTGTTGCTGTCGCATCGCTTTCACACAGTAACGTTCTGCTGAATCAAGATAAAAAATCATATCTGCCGCTTCCTGCTGAAATAGACATGTTGTATTTGTCTTTCTTTAAGCAAGAATGGCAGATTTTTTGCGTCAGATAACGATAGATCTTACTTTCTTCATTCATTTTCTATCGATTGAAGTTAATATTTTCGATAAAATTAGTAGGATTTCGAATAGCAATCCATTATTAAAATATTGAAAATATTAGCTAGCTTTTGAGAGGTGTCAACCCTATTTAAAACGTAAGTATTTCATAGATTGGTGGAAGCTGCTAAAAATTATGACAAAAAAACCCCTGTTTTATGCGAATTCTTTACTTCGGTGGTGATCTTAGCAGATGTTGGTAAGAAATTAAATAAAATCATCATTTACGATAAGTGGCAGAGAAGGAGGAATTGCAAAATGAAAAAAACACTAACTGCAATTTGTGCAACATTTCTATTAGCAGCTCCAATTCAAATGGCTTCTGCTGCTTCAAATACTACAGAGGGGAACTCAGTTAAGCAGACTACAAACTGTAATCAAGTTTATTATTATAAATGGTCTAATCATAAGTGGAATGTAAAATTACCACAAACATCTGCACCATCAAAAGAAACACAAACAAATAATAATACACAAACTAACACAAACAATTCGCAGGCAAATCAAAATAATACACAAACACCACCAAAAGATAATACAACAACTGCACCAGCTCAACCTACACCACCAACAACTGCTTCAGATGTCAGTGCTTATGAGCAAGAGGTTGTTAAATTAACAAATGCTGAGCGTACGAAGGCTGGATTAGCTCCACTACAAACGGATGATAAATTAATGGCAGCTGCACGTGAAAAATCACAAGATATGCAAAGTAAAAACTATTTTTCACATACAAGCCCAACATTTGGTTCACCATTTGATCGTATGAAAGCTTTAGGTATTAGCTATAAGAGTGCAGGGGAAAATATTGCACAAGGTCAACGTTCACCTCAAGAAGTCGTACAAGCTTGGATGGATTCACCAGGTCACCGTGCAAATATCTTAAACGGTAGCTTTACACATATTGGTGTTGGCTATGTGAAAACAGGTAACTACTGGACACAACAATTTATTCAAAAATAATAGTATAAATTGAATAGCTTCATAGTATAAAAGGATGTCCACTTAGCCATTAAAGGCTTAGTGGACATCTTTTTTTATATTCATATTAGAAGCGCGAAACTATTTTAGTGCCCTCGACACAAATCCCAAAGAGTCGCCGAGTCTCCACCCCAATCAACCACTTCATATAGCATGTGCCTACTAGCATATCACTCTTATTTACAGTAATTAAAGCAAGGCGTGGGAATTAGCTCAACGCTGAATTGGAGCGGAAATTGAAATTCCACTACATTTGACCACTTTTAATCACCACTTTTAATAACGTTTGGCTTAAATATATACAACAAAGATATACATATAATTAGACATCCGCAATACAACATTATACTGGAGATAGTCAAATCCATAACAAGGGCAATAGAAACAAAAGCATAGGAGAGTGGGACAAGTCCATTCGAAAATGCGTTAACCCAAACCCCTCCAACAGTCATAAAGAGAACGCGAAAAATCATCGTTATCATCAAAATCATTCCAAGTGCCGATTCCATTTTCAAAACAGTGATAATATACCATTGTTCAGCAAATAAATAACTAGATAAAGCCACAAAAGAGGTTGTACTTGATAGCCAGAGAAATATAAAAGAGCGATTTTTCAATAGAGATGAAGATTTTTCTTCCTCCGGGGGTGACCAAAGTACCATAGCTGTCAACTTAAGAAATGTGTACTTCTTCTAAAAAGTGGTATAGATATATACAAAACTTTTTTTGGAAGGGGTGCTTTTGATGTCGAC
>NZ_JBNNMG010000049.1:0-38441 GCF_050272555.1 Lysinibacillus sp. NPDC047702
GGCAAAGCGAGTAGCCTGGAACGGAAATCACCTTCATTTGAATTAGTAGTATTCACAAAGAGTCCCTTGACCATTTAGTTTTTCAACACTATGAGACGAACTATAAAAGTTCGTCTCCTATACATTAAGGATAAAATTAAATCGGTCTGTTTTCGAAATGTCCGATTTTTATTGTTCTTCAAAACCCTTATATATCAAGTATGACAGAAGTATTATCCAATGCTGCCTTCCATCTCAAATTTGATAAACGGATAGTTTTAAAGTGATTATATAATAGAAGATACTCAATAAAATCAATCTATTTGGCATTTAACTTTTTAATTTATATCATGTTTTTTCAAACGTTGTCGGCATGAAATCGGCATGAAAAACAGTATCATGAGACCACTCAATTATGGGTGGTCATTTTAATTATCTCCACACCATGTAACACCATATAAAAATTAAGACCACCCATCACGGAGTGGTCTTTTTATGGATTATTTAACTAAAGTCCACTTGATTGCATATGTGCGACTCTATAAAGTATAACCATTATTATAAAACCAACAATTAGTAGACTATATAAGCTTAACACGATTGTTTTCACTCTTCCTTTTTCACTAAATATTGCTAATAAAACGGACACACCTACACCAGCTATTAAAAAGTTTGTTCCTACCATACCAGAAACTTTTTCTTCCATAAAAAATTTCATAATAAGAATAGTCACTATAAAAATAATAATAGATACCAGTCCTAAATGTTTTCTCATTTTTATTTCCCCCAATCCATATACCACTCGCTAATTAACTATATATCCCTTTGTTACACGGGACATACAAATAATTGGAAAAGTTTTTTTATCAGAATTTTACACCCCTCTAATGTGTAACGAAATGTAAAGTAATGGGTTTCCTTTTAAAAGATTGGCTTGACCATTATGCTGAATTAAAAAATAAAAAAGGCAAAAGTGCATATTCGTTTGGAGCCCGACTAAAATGATCGGTTGGGGCATGACCACTACAGATTATTATTTACACATCACAAAAAAGACCGAGCAAAATGCGCTCGACCTCTACAAAAAGCATATAAAAAACAAAGAAAAATAAATTTCGTGGTCAAAATGTGGTCAAACAGGCTTTTCAGCACCGATAATATATGCAAAAAAGCCTGTTATCATCACGTTTTCGGAGTATTACCCGATAGACCCTTCCATCTCAAATTTGATAAGACGGTTCATTTCTACTGCGTATTCCATTGGAAGTTCTTTTGTAAATGGCTCAATGAAGCCCATTACAATCATTTCTGTTGCTTCTTCTTCAGAGATTCCGCGAGACATTAAATAGAATAGTTGTTCCTCAGACACTTTTGAAACTTTCGCTTCATGCTCTAATGAAACATTATCATTTAAGATTTCGTTGTATGGAATTGTATCAGAAGTCGATTGGTTATCCATAATTAACGTATCACATTCGATGTTCGCACGCGCACCGCTTGCTTTAGGCCCGAAACGAACTTGTCCCATATACGTTACTTTCCCACCTTGTTTAGCAATCGATTTAGAAACGATAGTTGAAGATGTATTTGGTGCCATATGAATCATTTTCGCACCTGCATGTTGGTGTTGTCCTTTACCTGCTAATGCGATGGATAATGTCATACCACGAGCACCTTCACCTTTTAGGATACATGCTGGGTATTTCATCGTTAATTTTGAACCAATGTTACCGTCAATCCATTCCATTGTACCGTTTTCTTCAACAACTGTACGTTTCGTTACAAGATTGTATACGTTGTTCGCCCAGTTTTGAATTGTAGTATAACGGCAATAAGCATCTTTACGTACAATAATTTCTACAACTGCTGAGTGTAGAGAGTTTGTTGTGTAAACAGGAGCTGTACAGCCTTCTACGTAGTGTACATGTGCACCTTCGTCCACAATAATTAATGTACGTTCGAATTGACCCATATTTTCAGAGTTAATACGGAAATAGGCTTGTAACGGCGTTTCCACTTTCACACCTGGCGGTACATAGATAAATGATCCACCTGACCAAACAGCTGAGTTTAGTGCAGCGAATTTGTTGTCAGTGTAAGGAATTACTTTACCCCAGTATTGTTTGAAAATATCTTCGTTTTCACGTAAAGCAGAGTCTGTATCTTTAAACACAATACCAAGATCTTCAAGGTCTTTTTTCATGTTGTGGTAAACAACCTCAGACTCATACTGTGCTGATACACCTGCAAGATATTTTTGTTCTGCCTCTGGAATCCCTAATTTATCAAAAGTAGCTTTGATTTCATCAGGTACTTCATCCCATGATTTTTGTGTAGCTTCTGATGGTTTTACATAATACGTAATTTCATCAAAATCTAAGTCTCCTAGGTCACCACCCCATTGCGGCATCGGTTTTGTATAGAAAGTTTCAAGTGCTTTTAAGCGGTATTCAAGCATCCACTCTGGCTCTTGTTTCATATTTGAAATTTCACGGACGATTTCTTCAGTTAAACCACGTTTTGAACGGAAAATTGATACGTCCTTGTCATGGAAACCGTATTTGTAATCGCCGATATCAGGCATTTTTTTAGCCATCGTTTCTCCTCCGTTCATGATATTATATCTAGTCGTTAAATCTTTCTAGCTGGGTGAAGACACATATAGTTGCCTTCGCCCAACTAAAAGAAATTATTTATTGCTTCACACCTTTTTCCATTGCTTTCCAAGCCAATGTCGCACATTTAATACGTGCTGGGAATTGTGCTACACCTTGTAGTGCCTCAACATCCTCAAGGTCATATTTGTCACTATATTCTTCACCCATCATCATCTTTGAGAAAATTTCAGCGAGCTCTAATGCTTCCTCTACCTTTTTCCCTTTAACGAGCTGTGTCATCATAGACGCAGAAGACATCGAAATGGAACAGCCCTCACCATCAAATTTCGCATCCTCTACAATACCATCAGTCACCTTCAATGTTAAGTGAATACGGTCACCACAAGTCGGATTGTTCATATCAATTGTTACAGCATCATTTTCTATCGATCCTTTGTTACGAGGATTTTTATAATGATCCATTATGACTGAACGATATAATTGATCTAAATTATTAAAAGACATCGCCAAAATACTCCTTCGCAGAACGTAACCCTGCAACTAAACGGTCAATATCCTCCTCTGTATTGTACAGATAGAAGCTTGCTCGCGCTGTCGCTACTTGCTGAAGACATTTCATTAGTGGCTGTGCACAATGGTGTCCTGCACGAACAGCAATACCATTCATATCAAGCACCGTTGCCACATCATGTGGATGTACATCGTCTAAATTAAATGTCACTAGTCCACATCGCTTCATTGGATCACGTGGACCGAAAATTTTAAGTCCGTCAATTGTTTCAAGCTGATCCATTGCGTAGCCTACAAGCTTATGCTCATGCTCTGCAATTGTATCAAGCCCTATTTCAGTTAAGAAATCAATAGCGGCACCTAACCCTATTGCTCCTGCAATAATAGGCGTTCCACCTTCAAATTTCCACGGTAATTCCTTCCACGTTGAATCATAAAGTCCAACAAAGTCAATCATTTCGCCACCAAATTCAATTGGCTCCATCTTTTCAAGGTGTTCCTTTTTACCATATAGTACACCTATTCCAGTTGGTCCGCACATTTTATGCCCAGAGAAACCTAAGAAATCTACATCCAAATTTTGCACATCAAGCTTCATATGTGGAGCAGCTTGTGCACCATCGGCTACCATAACAGCACCGTTAGCATGTGCAATTTGAGCAATTTCTTTGATTGGATTAATCGTACCAAGTACATTTGATGCCATTGAAACTGAAACGATTTTTGTCTTAGGTGTAATCGTTGCACGTACTTTGTCTAAGCTAAGTGTGCCATCCGCTTCAAGTTCAATGTATTTTAAAATCGCTTTTTTCTCTTTAGCTAGTTGCTGCCAAGGAATAATATTTGAGTGATGTTCCATATGAGTAATAACAATTTCATCACCCTCAGCAACATTGGCACGACCATAGCTTGCTGCTACTGTATTTAATGCCGTTGTTGTTCCACGCATGAAAATAATTTCTTGTGTGGATTGAGCATTGATAAATTTACGAACCTTTTCACGTGCGCCCTCATATTTATCAGTAGCACGATTTCCTAATGTATGGACACCACGGTGAACATTGGAATTATCGAACTCATAATAATGCTTCATCGCTTCAATCACTTGAACAGGTTTTTGAGAAGTTGCTGCACTATCAAGATAAACGAGTTTATGACCATTTACTTCCTGATCTAAAATTGGGAAATAGCTTTTAATGTCTTTTTTCATCATTAGCGAACTTTCCTTTCAATAACCTCCGTCAGTTGCTTTTGAACGCCCTCGATTGGTAATTGCGTAACAACTGGCGCAAGGAATCCATGGATAACAAGGCGCTCTGCTTCTGCTTTCGAGATACCACGACTCATTAAATAATAAAGTTGTAATGGATCTACTCGACCAACAGAGGCTGCGTGTCCTGCTGTTACATCATCTTCATCAATTAATAAAATAGGGTTTGCATCCCCACGAGCCTTTTCTGACAGCATTAATACACGTGACTCTTGCTGTGCATCTGCTTTTGTTGCACCATGCTCGATATAACCAATACCATTAAAGATTGATTGAGCTGCATCTTTCATAACACCATGCTTTAAAATATGCCCGTTAGAGTTTTTACCCCAGTGACGAACCTCAGTAGTGAAGTTAAGTTTTTGTTCTCCACGACCTACAACTACTGTTTTTGTATCAGCATGAGAACCGTCACCAATTAAATGAGTAATGTTTTCAGAGATTGTATCTGAGTCATTCATCAAGCCTAGAGCCCAATCCACTTTTGCATCGCGTGCTAAACGCGCACGGCGATTTACATACGTAGTATAGCCTTTTGCAAGTACATCTACTGCACCATATGTAACCTGTGCATTATCTTGGACTACTACCTCTGCAATAATATTCGCTTGACCTTTTGCTTCTTCAACAGTCGAAATATAAGTTTCAACATAAGTTACAGCAGCATTCGCTTCCGCTACTACTAAAACGTGGTTGTAAAGTGATGCTTCTGCATTATCATTTAAAAATACAACTTGAAGTGGTTGTTCGATTATTACATTTTTCGGTACATAGACAAACACACCACCATTTACAAGTGCCGCATGAAGCGCTGTTAATTTATGCTCATCTACTTTTACTGCTTCTGTCATGAAATATTTTTGAACAAGTTCTCCATGTTCACGAACAGCTGTTAAAATATCTGTAAAAATAACACCTTTATCAGCTAATTCTTGTGAAGTTTTAATATATGCTGGCGTGTTATTACGTTGAATATAAAGATTTTCTTGAGCTTCGAGATCAATTAAACCTCTTGCTTCTTCTGGTAGTGCATCAAGTGAAGTAAATTCTTCACTGACAACTGAGTGAGCCGGGAAATTCACAAAATCCCATTTTGTAATATTCGTTCTATCTGGTTTTGGCAAATCTAAACCAGTTACTTTGTCTAGTGCTGCCGTACGAAGCTCTGTAAACCAAGTTGGCTCACCATTTGCTTCCGAGAACGAGCGCACGTCCTGTACTGTTACAGGCAAGTTAAGTTCCACTGTCATGCTAGTTCGTCCTCCCTCTTATGCTTCTTGTTCTTCTGTTTCTTCTTCGATACCTAATTCTTTTTTAATCCAGTCATAGCCTTCTGCCTCTAAGCGTTGTGCAAGCTCAGCACTACCTGATTTTACAACACGTCCTTGCATCATTACGTGTACATGGTCTGGTGTAATGTAGTTAAGTAGACGTTGGTAGTGTGTAATCATTAAGCAGCCAAAGCCTTCTCCGCGCATTGCATTGATGCCTTTTGATACTACTTTAAGGGCATCGATATCAAGACCAGAGTCAATTTCGTCTAAAATCGCAATTGTTGGTTTAATCATCATTAATTGAAGAATCTCATTACGTTTTTTCTCACCGCCAGAGAAACCTTCATTTAAATAACGTTGAGCCATATCTTCATTCATTTCAAGGAATTCCATGTTTTTATCTAATTCACGAATAAATTTCATTAATGAAATTTCATCGCCTTCTTCACGACGTGCATTAATAGCTGAACGTAAGAAATCAGCATTTGTTACACCTGCAATTTCAGATGGGTATTGCATAGCTAGGAATAAACCAGCTTGAGCACGCTCATCTACTTCCATTTCAAGCACATCTTCTCCATCAAGCTCAACAGTACCTGAAGTTACTTCATATTTAGGATGCCCCATGATTGCAGAAGCTAGTGTGGATTTACCAGTTCCGTTAGGTCCCATGATTGCGTGAATTTCATTTGTATTGATTGTAAGGTTTACACCTTTTAAAATCTCTTTCCCGTCGATTTCAACGTGAAGATCTTTAATAACTAAAGTTGACATGAAAATACCTCCATAGTGTGTTCAGTGAATGGGGAACCATTCCTTAATTATCATCATTCTAATCTTAACTGAAAATCGTTCTCTATGCAAACCATTTCAACTCCGTTCACTTTTCTCTGCTAAAATCCTTAATAACAAGGATTTTGTAAGCATTTTCAGATTATTGCCAACCGTTATTGACAATGAGAATCGACTTTTTTTATTTTCAATAAAATAACCTTAATTGAGAATTAATTTCATCTAGCAACATAGTGAAAACCTCGCAGAAAGCGTTAATTGTAGCGGTTTTGTGACAAATTTGCATAAACAACAATATCTATACTATAACCTTTTTCTTTAGAATGGAATCAATTAAGGAAACAAATTAATAGAAACTAATATCAATAATTTTACAAATTATAAAAAAAGATATTCAACAAAATAAATGTCGAATATCTCTTCAAATCCAATATGTTCTATACCTTTATGATATTATTATAGTTATAAGCCCATAAATATCCCTTTGATTCTAGTAAAAATGCATCTTGATCAGATTCATACTGAATATCAACTGCCTCATTTGTTCTTAACTCATACCCATCATTTACCCGCTCAATTTGAATCGAGACACTCAATTCATTAAAAAGCTGACGAAGCCGATAGATTGTATTATAAAGATTCGCTAATGCCTTTTTTTCATCAATATTTGGCCAAATATCATCTAAAATTCTGTATTTAGAAACCACTTTGCCCTCATTTATTAACATGTAATAGAAGAGCTCTTCTGTCACCTTTGTTCGCCATTTAATAGCCTTTCCGTTCATGCGTGTTCCAACATCTCCACTTAATCTTACTTCTAGCTTTGCCAGAACTTGTTGCTGATGCCTGCCATAATATTTGGCAAGTCGCTCATCTAGTCGAAGTACAGTATTTGGTGTCATAGGTTTTAAAATATAATCTAACGCCTGAACACGAAAAGCATCTACTGCATACTTTGTGTAGGCAGTCGAAAATATTATCGGAACATCAATCCCCTCCGCTACTAAATTAGACGCAAGTTCAAGACCATTCATTTTAGGCATCTCAATGTCTAAAAGAATTGCATCGCAGGTAATTGCTGCAATTTCCTTTACCGCTACAATTGGAGAGGTAAAGGAAGCAATGACTTCAAATAAACTATCTTTCTCTAGTAAACGTTTATGCAACTCTAAAATAGGCTGCTCATCCTCTACCATAATAATTCTCCACATTTTCATGCTCCTTTAACGGTTGTCTTAATGTCATTGTTGTGCCTACGTTTATAGAAGATGTAATGGTAAGTGTAGCTTTTGGTATTTCCTTTATACGACGTAATACATTCGTAAATCCAATGCCACTCGAGTATAAATTTTCACCCTTACTCAAGGCTGTCACTTGATCCTCAGTCATACCAACCCCATCATCAACCACTTGAATTTGAAGAGCAGCCTCCTCTTTCTGAACTTGGATGATGACTGTACCATCACCCTCTTTTTCAAAAATACCATGGCGAATTGCATTTTCTACAAGCGGTTGAATAAGCAAACTTGGAATCTCCACTTTCGTTGTATCTATTGTCTCATCGATATGAAACAAAACACTCAATCTACTACCAAAGCGGGCTTGCTCAATCTCTACATAAGCCCGAATTATTTCCAACTCCCGCTCCAGTGTTGCACTATGCCCTTCCTTACCCGAATCAAAAATATAACGCAAATAAGTTGATAGCATTGTTAACAAATGTCCCGCTCGCTCTCCATCTGTATAACAAAAAGAAATAATACTACTTAACGCGTTATATAAGAAATGAGGCTTTATTTGTGCTTGGAGAAATGCCATTTCGTGCTCTATCGCTTTTTCTATTGATTCTTTTGTTAACGCAATAGCCGATAAACGAGCTAACAGCGTTTCTTTTGTTGCAGGCTTACGAATATAATCATTTGCACCAGATTCCAATACAAGCGAAATATTCGTAGGATATTCATTCGTCACCATCATAATTATTGGAAGCTCAATAAAGCTTAACTGATTGCGGATTTTTTTTGTAAGAGCAATGCCATTCATTCCAGGCATAACCTCATCGATAAATAAAAAATCCGGTGCTTGTTGCTCGATGACCCTAAGAGCCTCCTCAGCGCTATAAGCTAGGTGAATAGAATAATGACTTTGGAGAAGGCTTTGTAACACCTCTGCATGAATAACATCATCCTCAACGATAAGCAATTTAGGCAGATATTCATTTACCTCAGTCAAGGCAATAGGAGCAGGCATTGTCCTTTTATTTTCCTGTTTTTGTTCATACCCACCAAATGGTAACGTTAAAAGAAACCGTATACCATTATGTAATAGATCTACTGAGTAGCTTCCACCCATTTGTTCTATAATGGCCTTACCAATCGATTGACCAGTTTCATCTGCTGCGATTTGTTGAATCACTTCGGGACCTATTCCCTCTACTGTAATTCTTACATCTGTATCTAAATGTAAAATCGTCAGGACAACTTCTCCATTAACTGCATGAGCAATAGCGGTTTCTATAATCCTGTAAAAAATTTGACCTACTCTTTGCTCATCTGCTTGAACTAGTAATTTGGCATTTGTATGCGTATATAAACGAATATTGGCCTTTTCCATAGTGCGTTCATGCATTGTTAATACATGCTGAACAATCATTTGAATATTGACGGGATGTACATCAATGTGAAAATCCTGAAAGCGAATTTTTGTGAAATCTTTTAAATCATTTACTAGGTATAGCAATCGTTCAAGCTGTTGTTCCAGCAATCGATGTACTGTAGATGTTTGTTGAGCTGATAATGTTTTAGTTACATTCAGAGCATGATAAATAGGCTGCTCTAGTTCCTTTGTCGTAACCTCTAAAAAAGAATCCTTACCAATCGTCGCTTTCTCTAGACGGTCACTATAAATTTCAGCTTCTGTCGTTCGATTAATAAGCCGCATTGCTAAAAAAACATTCATTCCCAACACAAAAAATAGTAAGCCCACTCGATTAAAAACATTTCTTCCTGAGAAAAACAGCTGATCAAAAGTGCCACTTAAACTAAAAATAAAAAGAGCTAGCATCGTTGCACTCAAAGTTATTAATTCATTTTTAGGAATTCGAGTAGTTTTTATGAAAAATAAATAAATAGATCTCCCAACAATCAGCAGCGCTAATATATTAATATACCCAAAAAACACATATTGTAGATTTGATAATGATCTCGCTGGAAGAAGGAATGTTCCAATTCCGTAAATAATTAGAGGCAATGTTAATACTATCGCCGTTCTTCGCTTCATCATGCCTTCAATGATATAGACAAAGAAAAAGAATAGCGTGACCGCATTTATATATGTTGTAAAATCTTGCAAGCGAAAATACCATTCAAATGTAAGCTGAGGAAACTCTCTATATAAGGTGCGTTCGCCACGAGTACATACTAAAATGGCTAGTGTAAAAAAATACATGGCACTGTAAAAAAATGCTTTATCTCTTGTTCTTAATAAATACAAACTAAAATGAAAGATTGAGAAGATAAAAAGCACTATTATAGTCGTTTTTTCTAAAAAAACATCTTTTATAACATCATTAGCCATTGTATCTGCGTCACCAATATCGATAGGAAAAATAATGCCATGCCTTGCATTATAAAAATCGGCTACCTGCAAAGTAATCGTGACTGTTTTGGAAATCGGTGTAAAATAAACTTCATATACAGGATTACTTGGCTCAGAATCTTTTTTTGTTAGACCAAGTGTTCCATAAGATGCATATTCTTTATCGTTAATGTACAGCCGATGGGCAGACCAAATATTTCTTACACGCAGGCCCACTTTTTCAAAATGAGATGGTAAATTCACAGTTAGCTGATAAGTTCCAACTTTCACATTCTCACGCCAAGGACCAGGAACTATTTCTGTGTCAGCATTGTCTGGAAAATTATTTGGTTCCATAAACTGCTTACCTATAAATTTCCACTCCCCAGAAAGAGCAACCATTTTCTCTTCAGTAGTAATCCCTGAGATATTCAAAATCCCATCAGTTGCTTGTATATTTGTTTTACTTGTATCCTGATCATTAAATATTAATAAAGCTAAAATAATGATTGCTAATAAAATTAACAGCCAACTTATGCCCTTCTTTATCATGAATCCACCTCATTCTTATCTTACAAGAACCTACTCTCAAATTACTAACAAATTTTGATGCTGGTTAAATTCTTAATAAAAGAAGAAATCATTAATACAATCATTATATTTTTTAAACATCTGTTGATTTACAGTCTTTTTTCATCTTAAATATTATATAATTGGAGTATAATCAATCTTATTTTTCGATTAATAGAGGTGAAATTTATTGGAGTTACGTCAATTACGTTATTTTGTTGAAGTTGCTGAGCGTGAGCACATCTCAGAAGCAGCTGAGCATCTTCATGTTGCTCAATCTGCAATTAGCCGTCAAATTGCCAATTTAGAAGATGAATTAGGGACACCCCTATTTGAACGTGTGGGGCGAAATGTCAAATTAACACCAATTGGAAAGATATTTCTTGAGCATACGATTACTGCCTTAAAGGCTATTGATTTTGCAGCCAAACAGGTTGAAGAATATTTAGATCCTGCGAAAGGTACGATAAAAATCGGCTTTCCCACAAGCTTGGCTAGTTATGTCCTGCCAACGGTTATTTCAGCCTTCAAACGAGAATATCCTGATTTACAATTTCAGCTTCGTCAAGGCTCCTACCGTTTTTTAATTGATGCAGTCAAAAATCGGGAGTTAAACCTAGCCTTTTTAGGTCCTCTTCCCCCGAAGGATGAATCCATACAATCTACAATTTTATTTACAGAGGATATCGCTGCATTACTTCCGGCCAACCATCCATTAGCGAAGAAGGAAAGCATCCAATTGGCTGAATTGCGAAATGACTTATTTGTGCTGTTTCCAGATGGCTACATATTACATAAGGTGGCGATGGATGCCTGTCGTGCTGCTGGTTTTCTGCCGAATGTTATCTCGGAGGGTGAGGACTTAGATGCACTAAAGGGGCTTGTTGCTGCAGGTATCGGAGTTAGCCTGCTACCCGAAAGCTCACTATACGACTCAGCTGCTCGCTTCACCGTAAAGGTGCCTATTCAATCACCTACGATTCCCAGAACAGTTGGCATTATTTCACCTATAAACCGTGAAATAGCACCTTCAGAAAAAATATTTTTAAACTTCGTCACAACCTTTTTTTCACGCCTATCACAATTCCAATAAAAAAATCGCCATTGCCGGCGATTTTTTTATTGCTTCGTATTTGCTATGCGTCCCTCTGCTGTTTGTTCACCAATCCATTGTATCGTCTTTGACCCTAAACCTCCTGCACGCCATAAAACAACATTATTGTAGTTTTTCTTACGCACATAGGAGATCCATTTTTCAAGTGTTTCCTGATCAGCATACCAGACTTCATGCTTAATATTTTGATCATCTAAATAACTAAAATAGACTGCATCACTTGCTTTATCGCGTTGCTTTACAGCTTTCGTTTTAGTCAGTAATTCCTCTGCCTCAATCTCTGTTATCGCAACCGTCTTGCCTTGATTGACCCATTTAAAGCCTCCAGTAGCAAAGGCAATTGCTAGATCCTGATTGGATTTTTCAATCTTTTTCATTAGATCATCTAAAAATAAAAAGGTTGCCTTCGCACCTGGACCACTATGATAGCCATATACATTATAAGCCATTACAGTATATTTCGGTCCATCTGGTAGCTTTATATCGAATGGGAAACGTGGCTCTAGAACAACATGTAAAGTAACATCCTTTTTCAATAGCTGCTGATAAAGCTCCTCTAGGAAAAGTACATACTTTGGAAGGTCCTCTTTAGCAATCTTCTCATAATCAATTTCAATACCCTTCAAATTGTATTGCTCTACAATTTGCATAATATTATCGATGTGTTTCTGTCTAGTTGGCGCATCTTGTAGCAGGCGATGTAATAACGTACTATCCTTCTGAACAGATGGGGCATTATCTGTAACATAATCATTAATTAACGTAAGCATCACATGGTGTGTTTCATTAAATTGTTGCTGTGTTTGTTTCAACATTTCTATTGCACTGTCAGTTAATAATAATTGATCTTTACTATTAAAGTAGGCACCAAAAACGCGAATATCCTGTAAGCCCTGCTGCGAATTTTTCACATCTTCAAAAGCTGATTTTTTTTGCCATTCAGGCAGCCAAATGGATAATTGAAGCTTGTTCTTATCCTTCAGCTCCTCTTTTGCCTCAGCAGGTACTTCTTTGCTATTATTACAAGCCGTGATAATTAATAAAATTATACAGATAAACAACAAAAAGTTTTTCACTTGAATCTAATTTCCCCCCGTTTTAGAAGGTTTCAATAAAGAAGTCAACTACATGATTGAATATTGTCGCTGTTTTATACTTTACTTTATCGAAATTCGTATATTGGTTAGTAAAAATTATTTGATCATTCTTATCTGAAATTAAAATATCTTCGATTAATGTATCATAAATATCGTCCGCATATTGTTCATGGGAGGTATCCTTCTTGCTAAACAAAGCACCAAATCCAATCTGAGATCCTTGGATTGCTGGATTTACTTCAATTGTTTTGGACAATACCTTATCTACATCTATTGTTATTTTATCTTTATTTACTGTAATATTAAATACTCTTTTTTTTGTAAGATTTCTTGGATATTCTTCTTCATCTATTCTAGAGCCCTTTTGCGTATCCTGATAGGTGTAGACAGTCGCTTTATTAAATGCATACTCCTCTTCATTCCACTTTATTTCGTTTAATGCGAAACGTTCCTTCTCAACAACACCAGCTCCTGGTAATTTTTCAGAAATAACAATTTCATTATCTACGAGAGCTACGCGAATATAACTATTATTTTTTTCATCATAATTTAAATAGATAGATTGCTGTCCAACAACGTTTCCTTTAAAAGCAAGGTTTACCGTATATTGTTCTGGCAGTGCTTCCTTTAATAGCACTCGCCCTTCACTAGACGGGGGTGATGTGATTATCATCTCATTATTTTTATATTGTACAGCACCATTCACAATCGACCATTTCTTAGCTAATTCATGATCGCCTAATTCAAATTCTACATTTTGCTTACTTGCCTGACGAATTTTCATCATCACATGGTTGGTAGACCAATAAGGAGATACTTGTAATCGGCTTAAATTGTAGAGATCAGCATCAGCCTTATTATAGACCCCCTGCTCGCGATTGAAATGCATACTAAACGTATCCTTAATTTGCTTATCATTCACACTTTGCACTAACGGTTCCATATTATTATAGAGTGAATTAGCATGCATAATAGCATAAGCTCTGGGAATCTCTCCTAATTCCTCTTTATAAATATCATGCATCGATTTATAATCTTTTTTAATTCGTGCTTCCATTTCCTTACGTGTTTCACTCGGAATCATGTATTGATTACGAATAAAATCCATTAAATAGTGATTATAATATTCAA
Source organism: Lysinibacillus sp. NPDC047702 (assembly GCF_050272555.1). Lineage (NCBI taxonomy): Bacteria > Bacillati > Bacillota > Bacilli > Caryophanales > Bacillaceae > Lysinibacillus > Lysinibacillus sp. NPDC047702. The sequence goes on from NZ_JBNNMG010000049.1 coordinate 13,932, forward strand.
TCGTCGTTTTATTCGGTACATCATTTTCATCAATTATTCCTAATGACTGTCCTTTATCGTTATAAATATTAATATATGTCAGCCGGTAGCCATTAGATCCCAATTCCCAATACCCGCTTTTTTCCATCAATAATAAGTCTTTTGGCTTCAAAAATTTGTTATCACGTGTATCCATTTTATTCGCATACGTAAACATTGTCGCTTTATAATTTAGATTCTCCATAATATTTTGGGCAAAGATACTTGAATCCGTACGACCATCTTCAAATGATAAATACAAGGATTTTTCTGGAAGTGGCTTGTTTTTTTCATAAAAATCTAAAATATCCTGCTGTGTAATTGTTTTATAGCCCTGTCTTTCAAGCAATGATAATTGTTCTTTTAAATTCTTCTTTGAAACATATTTAGGAGAGTCGCCTCTGCTCACACCAAAATACGATAAGGCGATGAATCCATCTTTATTTTCTAATGGAATCTTTTCCTCTACCCTTTTTTCTGTCAAAAATACGACACGTATTAAAACAACTGCTAAAAATATAACGATAATTAATTGAGCTATGGAGCGTATGATTTTCCTACGATTTTTTTTAGCTGGATTTAATACAACATTTTTTTCACTCATTCCTTCTCACCCATTTTTCTATTTTTTAGAATCGAAAATCGGGATTTTCGTAATTTTTGCTTCTCCAATTTCTTTTCCTTCGCTATGACATCCTGAGGTGTTTCCCTTGTGCCCCACGTAGATTTCCAAAAAGTAACCCATGCAACTGGCATTTGCCACAGTAAAATAAATTCATAGAAAAGGACAAAGATAAAGCCAAATGCCCACAATTTACTCCTTCTAAAGAAAAGATGGGCCAAACTCATCAGCATAGCCATTAATAGCAGACCCATTAAAAACGTAGTTGGGAAAATACCATGCATGATTGGCACATAAATTAAATTGTAAACAACAACAATAGGAGCTGCTATCGGCACAATTAAACCGATAATGAAAAACAAAAACATAAAGGGTTCCTTTTTCCACATAAATAAAAATGCTCGCAGTGATTCACGCAGCCATGACCGCTTCCATCTCATTTGCTGAGATAAAAAAACTTTTGACTCTGATGGAACAATCGTAGAGCATACAGCATTATCCTGATAGCCTGTGCGATGTGTTTTTAATATATAGTTCGTCATACTTCGGTCATCACCAAAGGTTGCAGGCTGCCCAAGAAATTTTTGATTTAGCCATGCTGTCTCGTTTTGCAAAATTAGCTCTTTTCGGTAACATGCTAACGGTCCAGATAAGCATGTTACCGTGTCAAACCAAGATTCAGCGGCCTTCATTATACGGAAGGCAATATAATAACGAACTGTTTGTAATTTCGTTAAGGCATTGGTGAATTTATTTTCAACCTCTGTTCGTCCAGCTACACCTCCCATTTGTGGATCCTGGAAGGGCTGCACTAAATTTCTGATGGCATGAGGTTCTAAAAAACTATCTGAGTCCACAAAAACGACTAAATCATGCTTTGCAAGATGTACACCTGCCACTAATGCCTCCCGTTTACCACCATTTTGGGGTAGCTTATGGAAGCTTAAGCGATCCTCTGTTTTAAAGCGTCCACCCTCACCATGAATCATCTCAATCATTTCCTTAGCTTTTTCCTCAGTTCTATCCGTTGAGTAATCGTCCACAACAATAACTTCCAATTTATCTACAGGATAATACTGATTTATGCAGCTTAAAATGGTGCGATGAATCCATTCTTCTTCATTAAAAACAGGAATTATAATCGAAACACCCGGTTCAAATTTGGGATTTATCGGAACATTTCTATAGAAAACCCCGAAGAAATATCTGCTTAGAAGAAATGTTGCTGCAATAATACTATATAAATATAGAAACTTATTAAATTTAAAGTAGATAACACTTTCAGCCCGCATCAGCATGACTATAACTGAAACAATCAATAGAAATAGACTTGCTACAAAAATTGATAGTCCCCAGCGCTTTTTTGTCATATATTCGTTTAACGGCTCCAAAAACTCACAAGCACAATAGTACCTTATTTCACCATCTACCTCTTTCGTAAAAGAGCGAACTACTTTTGCCTTTAAATTTACTTTAGACTCATAGCCCTCTGGCATCGCTCCACCAGGAATAGTGAAATTCATTGTAATAATCTCATCCATTAATAAGTTGTTCGGATTTGCTGAATAGATTAGAATACCAGTAACAGAAATATCCTCTGCATAATGCTTTTCATTATTTACTTTTTTCCTAGCCCTTTTAATTTGTACTTCAAAATTGGTTACGTAACGTAAACTTAGAAGCTGTAAACGATATATTTCATTGACATCTGTAGGGTCGATCTCCTCTGTCTGATAGGAAGCACCTCGTCGATTAACTAGGCTTCGTATATTTTCCGGATCAGGAATATTTGATAGTATTCGCCGATCAGAGCGTGGTATCGTTAAGACCTCTTTTTTCTTATTCATGATTATCAATTCACTTTCTTATTCGAATCTTCTTCAATCCAAGTAGACATCTTTGAAAAGCTATATCCATCTTTTTGCAGCTTTTCAATTATTGATGGTAATACTTCCACTGTTTTCGTCCCATCTAAAATATGCATAACAATTACCTTTCCTGGAGCAGCTCTGCTTATTACACGATTATAAATATCCTGAGCTGATAACTCTAAATTCCAGTCAAAGGATGCGATATCGTACATGGCAATCGAAGTAACACCTGTTGCAGCAATAATTTTTGCAGATTCTTCATTAATTACACCTTTATTTGGTCTAAAATATAGTAAAGGTTTTTCCTGTATGGCATATGTTAATGCCTTGTGCGCCATTACCACATCCTCCTGTAGCTCTTCAGGGGTCATGGTCGTAACATCAAGATGGTTGTAAGAATGACTAGCAACCTCATGACCTCTATTTACAATTAATCTTGCTAATTGAGGATCCTTTTCCACACCCTTCCCAATTAAAAAGAAGGTTGATTTTACATTGTATTTATCAAGAATATCTAAAATCTCTTTAATTCTTTCCTCACTAGCCCAATCATCAAAGGATAAAGCAATTTCTTTTTTAGTAGTATTTTTGCGATAGAATATATTAGGTTTAACATTTTGATAATCTGGATTTATTTTAATAGCATCATAGCCATCAATTTCCTCCAAAGGTTTGGCAATATATTGTTCATCTAACACATCCGTTAATGTCGTAAAGACATATCCTTTATCCTTTCCATATTGGGACAATAGTGGAATCACATCAATGACTGCTGGATTAATGTACGTATTTAAATGAATAATCGAGCCGCTATTAATAAAACGATGAATATAATCCATTATCTCCTCTGCACTTTGCATATCGCGGTCTTTCGGATTAATAGACGATTCAACGACACCCTTCATGTTTAATGTTTTTGATGCTAAACGCATATTATCCGTCGAATCGCCAGAGCGGCTGCGAACATATTTAGGCGTATATCCTAATTGTTCCTCAAATACTTCATTTGCTAAGAAAATTTCCTTATAGGTTTCCTCATAGCTTAAATCTGCCATATCGGGAAACGTTAATGTTCCATTTTCTACTTCATGTCCTCTTGCTAAGATATCCTTTACTAAATCAGGATCCTGTGCTATTCGCATACCTTCCACAAAAAAAGTTGCCTTCATATTGGACTGATCTAATGCCTTTAAAAGCTTTTGCATAGTGTCATTATCTGCAAGCCCATTAAAGGTAATTGCAACCTTTTGGTCAAGTATGCTGGCATGACTATAAACAGCACTCATAGTCCCATCATGCTCTTTAATCTCAATCGTCGAGTCGACAGGTTTAACCTGATGATCTTCATTTGAGGTTTGACACCCGGCTAACAATAAAATGAACAGTAGACTACATATTTTTAGTTGTCTCATGTCTACAAAATTCCCCTTATAGTTTGTAATATTTTTCGTTTTTAAATAAAAAATGGGTATTTCTTGTGTCAAAAATTAAAGCAGCCTGTTGATCAATTAAGGCATAATCGATATTTTTATGATTTGTTAAAATTAATACTGCATCTGCTTTTTGAATTAGAGTCTCTGTTAACAACACGGTACTAAAAACTTCCTCTTTTATCGTAAATGACTCAATAAACGGATCAACAATCTTTAACTCACACTGCGCTCTCTTTAACTCACCAATCACTTGTAATGCAGGTGATTCACGGAAATCGTTAATATTTGGCTTATATGCGACACCAATTACCACAATCTCTGCTTCATTCAGTTTTTTGTTCTGAGCTACTAAATATTTACTCAATCTATCAACTACAAAACTAGGCATTGAATCATTAATTTTATCAGCAGCTTCAATTAAAGTTGCCGAAATACCATGTTGTTGACTTGCCCATGATAAATATTTTGGGTCCACAGGTATACAATGACCTCCCACACCAGGACCTGGCGTAAAGGGCATAAAACCATAAGGCTTTGTCGAAGCGGCTTCAATAACCTCCCAAACATTAATATCCATTTTATGGCATATTTGACTTAATTCATTGACAAGTGCAATATTTATTTGACGAAATGTATTTTCTAATAACTTCTCCATTTCTGCTATTTTTGGACTTGTGACAGTAAATACATTTGTATTAAGCACAGTTTCATAAAAGAGCTTTGAAACCTCCAAGCATGCCTCAGTTATACCGCCTACTACTTTCGGTGTATTTGAAACTGAAAAATTTACATTTCCAGGATCGACACGTTCAGGTGAATAAGCTAAAAATATTTCCTGCCCAATTACAAAATTGCTTTTTGCTAGAATTGGTCGGACAATTTGTTCTGTAGTACCTGGATAAGTTGTGCTTTCAAGAATAATCAGCGTATTGGTAGAAATATTCTGTTGAATGGCTATAGAGGCTTCTTCAATATATGAAATATTCGGTGCTCCATCTGCTGTTGTTGGCGTTGGTACACAAATAATAATGACATCAGCATGTGCAAGTTTGGAAAAGTCATTTGTAGGCTCAAACTTCTCTTCAGTAACAGCCTTGTGAATGACTGCACTTGGCATATCCACAATATAACTTTGACCAGCCTTTAATTTATCTATTTTTACATGATCCTTATCAAAGCCAATTACCTGAAAATCCTTATTAGTGATTTCTAGCGCTAGTGGTAGCCCTACATAGCCCAGTCCGATTACTCCAATTACAGCCTCTTTTGTATGAATTTTCTTTGTTAAAGCTACTATTGGTGAATCAATCCTTAACCCCATAAAAAATTACTCCTTTATCTTGAAATGTTTGGATACTCACATTTTCAAATTCTTTTCGATTTACCTGTATGGTTTTGTATTTTAAAATAATTATTTAAATAAAATTAGATTGTGATCCCAATATATGCGAAAATTACTTTTACAACATACACATAGTACTAAATATCACTAAACAATTTCTAAACATTTCACTTATGAAATGAAAAAATAACTACTCACTAATATATTTTTAAAATAAAATCAACAACACAATCCTTTAGAACTATCTTTTTCCTACAATTTACTACATAAATTTATATTTTCATTAATTTTCCATGAATATTTCTAGCAATTATTTTGTCGATTAATAATTCAACACATCTATAAAACATATGAATATTACCAAATTATTGACTAAGAAATCTTTTTCTATTTGAAAAGAGTAACATCTCTTGAAAAATGAAAAAACTTAGGGTAGAAACTACCTACCCTAAGTCATAGTGTTGAAAAACTATATGGTCAAGGTACTCTTTGTGAACACTCCTAAGTCAAATGAAGATGATCTCCGTTCCAGGCTACTCGCTTTCCTGTGGGCGAACGACGAGCCGCTTCCTGCGCTGACGCTCCGTGCAGGGTCTCGTCTGTCTCGCTATCCCACGGGAGTCGAGTAGCCTTGCACTCCAATCAATAATAGTGTAGAACTTTAAATATTTTCTTCCCTCAAAAGTAAAGTAAAAGTATGTTACTCACCATCATTAAATGGATATAATGGCACAATTCTATAGTTGTTGCCCTACACTTTATGTATAGAATCATTTTGTTGCTTTACATAAAGCCACTTATTGCTACCGCTCTGCTTTCGCATTGAAAAATGTTATCAAAGCTACATTTTTGCGCAAAATAGTGATGGCTAAGAATTCAAACTTATCACTATACATTTGTGTGGAATGCCAATAGAAAATACGATGAGCAAAGGTTGATTGGAGTGTAGACTGAGTGACTCCTTGGGGATTCAGCGTCACAGATGAGACCCTGGAGCGAGCTACGCGAGTGAAGCGGCTCATCGGACGCCCCCAGGAAAGCACTCAGTCGGAACGGAGATCAACCCCTCGTTTTGAAAAAGGGCTATACTTTTTAATTTGTCACCTTGATGTCATTGACATAATAGTATTTCAACAACATGACTTAGGGTAGAAACTACCTACCCTAAGTCCTTTAGTACTCTTTAAATAGCTTTTGCAATATGAAATAGGATTGCTTTAACCGCTCTTCATATTTTGGAGTTTCCCATTTTTCCCACGAATAAGCTGTTAGTGGAGGTAAAACATGGTTTTTGGCCTGTGGTAAGGATTGAATAACCTTACCCTCTTTATCTACAAATAAAGCACCAATGAAAATATTGTCAACTTTCACAGAAGCCTTTTCACCATTTTTATATAAATCTCCCATAAACTCACGCTGACTTGGATCTTTTGATTGAATGAGTAGCCAAGGGAGACGTAGCTCAATCACATTATTCTCTGTCCAAGTGTAATCCACCAAAGAATTATAATTTTTTGCTTCAGGGTTGGCATTTCCCTGAAGTAATTTTCCCGTTTCATAAGCACTAAAGTCAGTTGTGATGTTTTGCTCTGGTAAATATAGCTGTTTATTTAAAACATAGTGAATCGGTGCAAATTTCCCACTATTTTTTGTGATAGCTGCCATTCGAGGAGGAATCATTTTTAAGCGATATCCATAGAAATAATCATAAAAATCGTAATATTCATCAATGACCACATGAGAATTTCCATCTTTATTTAATTCCACTATAAAATCTACACCATTTGAAAATGTCATATCTTTTATAGATGTTGCCGATGTATTTCCTTGCTCCGGTACTACATCAAGTAAAATACGAGGCGAGTTTTTTTGTAAAGCATCACTTTTAATTTTGACATACAAATATTTCTCATCATAATCAACAGCAAAATCGGTAGAATCAGATGGTGAAGTATCATATAATTGTGTACCTCTCCACTCCTCTGTATCGCCATCTACTTTTACTTTTAATCTATCAAAGCTTAATAAACCAAATTGCTGTTCATTCGTTTGTGCATTAGACCAAAATGGGCGGCGATTTGGGTCATCATAATCCATCGTATTCCATGTTCGCTTAAACCATTCGTCTTGCCATGTAAAGACAAGCCCTCCTAGCAATTTCTCATGCATAATATCTTCAAATAAATGTTGAAGCGTTTCACCCTGTGCCTGTTCAGACATATGTCCCTGATTCCATCCATATACATTTTCATGTGTCTTACCGCGAGAGGCAGGAATGCCAAATTCCGCAATTAGCACTGGCATACGATGAGCCTCATGCAACTCTTTTAAATAGCCAGCATAACTATTTTTATTTCCTCGAAAATCTACATAATTTAAATAGTTTTTATCGAAGTTAAAGAAGTCTGGATAATATGGATAAACATGATATGAAGCAAATTGTCCAGGTGACTGCATCTCGCCTTTTGTATAAATAACATTTGGATTAACTCCTACTAAATCTTCATCCTCAGATGGCTCAGATGGATGCTTGAGTAAATCAGTTGTTACCCAGTTTGTAAAGCTCATTGGGCGTAACCAATTGTATTTGTCCTTTTCATATACAGTAATTAAGTCCATTTGTTGCGCTAACCAATGCTCAAATGGTGTTGCATTTTTCGTTTCAAAATACATCCCATTGTATTGGCCAATCGTTGCATGCTTTTCATTTGTACCAACAACCATTTGAGGGTACCATTCAATTCCCAATACCCACCCAATAACATATTTTGATACATCTACATCATATAATCCTGAGGCATGGCCCACCTTCGGTTCAACATACATATTACCGTGGATAACATCTACCATGCGCTTCATTTCCAATTGGAAATCCTTTAACGTCTCTTCATTGTAAGCATCCAAAGATTCTGCTAAGCCTTCCTCATTAATCCACACACCATGCAGGATATACAATGGTTTACCTGGATTTTTCTCATTATATTTCGAAAGTGCCCGATAAAAACCTGGTGGATGTAATGTATAGACACGAATCGTATTTGCATTCATTTCAGCAATTTGCTGGAACCATTGATAATACTCTTCTTCAGTAATAGCGGCTTCACCAGGAAATGCTCCTGGTTTCCCCATTCCAATATTCACACCCTTAAAGACAATCGGTTCCCATTTTCCATCCTTTAAAACTTCAAAGGATTGTCCTTGGACTCGAGCAATGTAGTTAAACGTTTCTTGATTAACTGTTTCTTGAATCACTTTGTGTTCAAATTCATCAAATATTTTATGCATGACAGGGATATAGATAGACCAGTAGAAGGAGCTATCTGCAAACTTCTCTGCATATTTATAAATAGTCGGAAGTCCTTTTATTTTATAAAGACTAGGAGCACGAGATACATCATTAAAATCTCCTGCAAAATAATAACTTGTCGTATACTGCTTATTTTGAGATACGATTGCTGCAAATTGCTCTGGAATATTGTTTTCCGTTAAGAGCTTAATTCCTTCTTGAGTTAAGTCCCATTCATAATTTGCCAGTGCATCCTCTTTATATTTAGGGGTAATAATATCAAACCAATAGCCATAGTCAGCACTTGCTGAGGAATTAAAGAATTTTTCTCCCTTTTTGGTAAACTGTACTTGAATGCCTTCCGTTTTTACATGCTTGTCCAATTCTAAAACAAGCAGCTTCTCTGTTTTTTCATTAAATAGTAAAAAGCCTCCACCTTTATAGGGCCAACTATCACCATGCTCATCAATGACCCATTGTGGAATTTCTAAATTCTTATGATAGTCTAGTTCATCAAAATAACGTCCAATCCATCCAGACCATGAGATACCTAAATAATCCTGCAGCTCTTTTCGAACAGCCTCCGATGTTGGTGAAGCAAATGTATTATATTCTGCAATTAGCATACTTTTCTTTTTATTTGCTAATCGAGCAACAATGGATTGCCATTCTTCCATTTCTAATCCGCCAACAATTTTTTCAGAACGTTGACCAAGGCGCTTCTCTTCATATAAATCATCTTTATAAACACCATACGTATCAGCCAGATAAATAACATCATAATTACTATAGTCAGTTGGAAACTTTTTTTCTGTAACCTGTTTTGCTTTTTCCTCTGGAATTGTACCATAGTAATCATTTTCTAAATCATATGGTTGACCATCATATGTATACTTATAATGATTTAAAAACCAATTCACCCCTAGATGTTCTCGATAGGTTTCATTTGGAACTGTTTTATCTAAAATTGCGACGTTTAATGGTTTATCTTCATCCAAATACCACAATACTATAGGCGTAATAATAAGAAATAGAAGAATGATAACCCCTACATAAATTCGCTTCATACACTTTTCTCCTTCTCAGCAATGCCGACACGCTTCATATTACCCCAATCACTTTTTCCTCGAATAAATCGAAGTAACCCCTCACAACGCCACAAAAGAGTAAGTGGTCGATACCAAAAGATTTCTGTAAATGCTAAAAGTATCATGCGTAAAAGCTCTCTTTTTTTCGGAAAAGTATTCATGCTCCAGGCCTCAAATAAGATGGAAGCTACCGAAAAAATCACACCGTATATAACAAAAAGTAATAAGAGCATTACCGCCATCTCATAATAAATTTTCCCTAAGAAAAATGCGATAACAATATATATATATCCGCCTAACTCCACTATTGGCCCTAAACATTCTATAAGCCAAAAATACGGAAATGAAATAAAACCTATCAGGCCATATCTAGGATTTAACGTCATTTTCTTATGCTTCCACAGACTTTCAAACAATCCTTGATGCCAACGTCTTCGCTGATTTCGTAGCACCGCTAATGTTTGTGGTGCCTCTGTCCAACATACCGGGTCTGGTACAAATTCAATGCGTTTACTTTCTTTTTTCTCCTTAATAAGGCGATGAATGTTTACAACCAGCTCCATATCTTCTCCAATAATATTCGTTGAATAGCCTCCTGCTTCAACAGCCCATTTCTTAGAAAAAACACTGAAGGCTCCCGAAATAATAAGCACAAGATTAAATTTACTTAAAGCGATTCTTCCCATTAAAAACGCTCGTAAATATTCGATTATTTGCATAATGACTAAGTAATTATTCGGTAATTGTGTTTCATAAATAGAGCCAAGCTGCATCTTAGCACCATTAGCAATACGAATATTTCCCCCTGCCGCAATCACTTCACCATCTGATAATATAATAGGCTTCATCACACGGAGCAAGGATTTTTCATCTAAAATAGAATCACCGTCAATGGAGCAAAAATATGGATATTGAGATACATTAATACCTACATTTAATGCATCTGCCTTACCTCCATTTTCCTTATCTACTAAAATACAATTCTTATATATTTGAGATTCATAAATTTGTCTTACCTGCTTCGTTGGAATATTGGTTTGCACAATTTTATTAACAGACTTCATCTGAAAATGCTCAATCACGGTTTGCAGTGTCGTATCAGTAGATCCGTCGTTGATAATAATAATTTCAGTCTGCGGATATCGTAAATTTAACAATGAATAGACAGTATCTACTACCCCTACCTCCTCGTTATAAGCTGGGACAAGTAATGATACCGGTTTAGAATAAAAGGCATCAATATGTGCATCATCATATTCAGAGGGATCTAACCTATAGCGCTTCCGTAAATCCAGCATCGCAATAACGAACATTGTACAGTAAGAAGTAATAACAAACAGCATGTAAAACAAAATAACACTGCCAAAGAACCACATACAAAAATCTAAAAACTTCATTTGTCTCCCTGCTTTCTTGCAGCTATTTCTTGCGCTCTTTCGATTGCATATGGGTCGTTTGAGGAATCAATGAATTCTTGTAATTTTTCGATTCCTTGTCGATCCTCTGCAATTGTCTTCGCTGCCTGTGAGCGAACCCACCAATTTTCATCCTGAAGAAGCTGCTCTAAATAAGCATAAGTATAAGTTAGAGGCGCATGTTTAAAAATTTTCGCAACCATTAATCTAGCTTCCCACATATCGGATGTCACAAAAGGGATATAGGAGTCAATTTCATCAATTATCCCTATTTCAAATAGACCTTTTAGTGCACGTATTTTTATTTCAGCAATATCAGAGGTTAATAAATGCTTGAGTTTATCAATATACTGCATGTTTCTTTTTACCGCTGCAGTATCAATGACTGCAAATCGAATACTGAGAGGCCAGTTATCAAACTCATCAAAAAAACGAATAAATACATCATCCTCTAGCAATACAAACAATCTTCTATATTCACTTTCAGAATACATCGCATTTTGACCTTTAATTTTTTCCATAAACAAATCTGGTTGAAAGAGTGAATATATTTTTAACAGCTGAAAATATTCCTCCTCTGAAATTTTTGATTTCTCAAATTGCTGACATGTTTCTAGCAATTCATCGATCTGTAAATCTGCAATTCGATATAAGGCATTCATTCTAATACTCCAGTGCTTACTTGACAAATCCTGCTCATAGAACTTTTTTAAGTAAAGATTAGAAAAATCTTTAATGATCTTCTCCACGTTTTCATTCATTAAATTTTTTAAATACGAGGAAAAAATCTTCTCAATTGCTTCTACCTGTGCCTTTCCACGAGGGACAAGCACCATTGAGAAAGGCTCATCATTAAACAAATAGTTATACCATAACTGTGAATAGTTTTGTAAATAGTTGTCCCGTCTTTTTTTAAACAAACTCTCTCGTTGACGCTGGAAAATTAAATACATCATAAAGAAAAAAAGTACTACTAATAATATGGCTATTATAGTTAGAAGAAAAGAAATGGATAGCACTATCATAGCCAAAACCTCGCCAAAGTTCGTTTAATTTTTGCCTCTAGCAAACGCAAATTAAATGGTTTGACAATATATTCATCAACGCCACCTTCATAAGCATTTAGTGCGGCTATTTCGGAATTTCGCTCTGACAGCATATATATTATAAATTTTTTTTCATTAGGCATATTTCGTAAAATGTGAAGAATTTCTAAACCATTTTTACGAGGTAAAATATCATTCATGACAATTAAATGCATATGTCCAGTTTTATAGGTATCGGACTGTAAAAAGCTATAGCCATCTTCATAGGCAGTTACTGCTAATGTAAAATGAGGAATATCTAATTGGTTAAGAGTGGACTCAAGTACTTTTCTAAAAATAGGATTTTGTTCAAGGATACTTACCTTCACCTGCTCATTTGATTGCTCACGATAATCCTCAACTTGTACTATGGACCATGTTGAAAGTTCATTATCTGCTAATCTTTGCTTATTTTTGGCTATCAATGTTTCAAAATCTACACTATTATTTCTAATTTCCGTTATAGATGCTTTTAATGTTATACGATTAAATGCCTTCTCTTCTTTTAAAATAGCAAATATCCGATTCAGAAAGGCTTTTGCCTCTACATCACTACTCTGTAAAAAAAATATTCCCCAATGCTCTCCATCTGCTAATTGAAAAAGTAAATCTGTTTTGCGGATTTTTAATTGTAAAAAGGTAGTCATTTTATTATGAATGGTTGGCCCCTGTGAGGGATGCACTAATTTTAAAAAAACTGCCGTAAACGTAAGTCGTGATCGTAAAACACTTTCACGCCAAATTTCAAAATATCGTTTAACTTCATGCTCCTGCATGACATCTTCTGTACTCATTATTTTAGTCATTGGTATCACTCCAATATTGATATAAGAGGTATTTCAATCTCTTACTATTTTCTATCATTTATTTCGTACATAAACAACAGAACTATAGTAATAAATTCACTACTCAATTTCTATACAAAATTATTGGAAATATCATTTCTTCTCTGTCAAAATATAATATTCTTTTGATTTACTCTTCAAAAAATTGATTTTATTACGACTAAAATCCCAACAACAAAAAAGGCATGTAAGCTTTATCACTCACATACCCTTTTAAAAAATATTAAATTATTGAACTGGTACAACCGAACCTTTCCATTCCTCAAGGATGAAGTCTTGGATTTCTTTTGATGTTAGAACTTCTAATAATTTTTTAATTTCTTCCTTTGTTTCATCTCCAGCACGAACAGCAATAATATTCACATACGGAGACTCTTTATCTTCAAGAGCAATTGAATCATTAACTGGGTTTAAGCCATTATCGATTGCAAAGTTAGAGTTAATTAGTACCGCATCACCTTCATTATTTTCGTACATTTGTACAAGCATTTCAGGAGCAGTATTTGCATCGAATTTGAAGTTTTTAGGATTTTCAGCGATATCTTTAAGCTCTGCTGCTGTTTTATCAATGCCGTCTTTTAGTTTAATTAAGCCCTTAGCTTCCAATAATGAAAGCATACGACCGTGGTCTGCAACTGAGCTAGAAAGTAGAATTGTTGCGCCCTCTGGTAGTTCATCAAGTGTTTTATATTTTTTAGAGTAGATGCCGATTGGCTCAATGTGAACACCACCTGCATTTACGAAATCATAGCCATTGTCTTTAATTTGAAGCTCTAAATAAGGAATATGTTGGAAATAGTTAGCATCAAGTGTTTTAGAGTCTAAATCTTGGTTAGGTAATACATAATCTGTATACGTTTCAATTTTAAGATCAATACCCTGTTCAGCTAAAATCGGTTTTGCTTTTTCTAAGATAACTGCGTGTGGTGTATTTGAAGCACCTACTGTTAATGTTACATTTTCTTTACTATCTGTTTTATCTTCTGTTGATGCACCTGAGCTTGCATCATCTTTTTTACCAGCACCACAAGCAGCTAAAGCTAGTACTAATACTGATAAGAATAATCCCGCTAATAACTTCTTCATTTTATTACACTCCCTTTTATTTTGTTCAAAAATATGTTAACGGTAGAAAACCGAAATAACCTTTAACGTTTATCTGTTTTAGCAGTAATCATATCGCCTATCCATTGAATAATAAATACGACTACTAAGATTAGAATAGTTGCCATTAATGTCACATCAGAGCGATTACGTTGGAAGCCGTCCAAGAAAGCTAAGTTTCCTAACCCGCCTGCACCAATAATTCCAGCCATAGCTGTATACCCAACAAGTGCGACAGCTGTTACAGTAATACCTGAAATAAGTGCTGGTAATGATTCCGGAATTAACACCTTCCATATAATAGTAGAAGTTTTAGCACCCATAGATCGGGCTGCCTCGATTACCCCTTTATCAATTTCACGTAATGCAATTAATACCATACGTGCATAGAATGGTGCAGCACCAATAATTAGTGCTGGCAACGCAGCATTGGCACCTCGGATTGTGCCGAACAAGAATTTCGTAAATGGAATTAATAAAATAATTAACAAGATAAATGGAAGTGAACGGAAAATATTTACGAGTGATCCTGTTAAAAAATTAACAATCTTATTAGCCCAAAGTTGATGTGGACTTGTTAAAAATAATACGATTCCAATTACTAATCCAAGGATGAATGTTACTACGGTTGAAAAAGCAGTCATATACAATGTTTCATAGGTAGCTGTCCACATTCGCTCCCAGTCGACATTCGGAAAGAGATTAGTTAGCATTTGAAATCACCTCCGTTTGTACTTCGACTGTATTTAAGTAACCTAATGCATCAGCAACATTTGCCTCTGTACCATCAATTTGCACAATAAGTGTACCGTAAGCACCGTTTTTCGTTTGAGAGATATTACCATGCACAATACTGACTTCTACATCAAAGTGCTTGACGAGGTGTGAAATAACAGGTTGCTCTGTTTTTTCGCCGACAAAAATTAGCTTAACAAGTTGTCCAGTTGGATAATTTGCTTTTATTTGTGCAACCGTCTCCTGCGTTTCCTTTGTATCTGTAATTTGAGACACAAATTTTTTCGTAATAGTGGCTTGTGGTGCTTGAAATACTTGTAAAACCTCACCACGTTCTACTATTTCTCCTGCCTCCATTACTGCTACACGATGACAGATTTTACGAATAACGTGCATTTCATGTGTAATTAACACAATTGTTAATCCTAAACGCTCGTTAATATCAACAAGTAAATCCAAGATTGCATCCGTAGTCTCTGGATCAAGTGCTGAGGTTGCCTCATCACATAATAAAACCTCTGGATTATTGGCTAGCGCTCTAGCAATACCGACACGTTGCTTTTGACCACCCGATAGCTGTGATGGATACGCCTGATCACGTCCATCTAAACCAACAAGGGTAATCAATTCTTTCACACGTGCATCACGCTGTGCCTTTGAAACACCTGCGATTTCTAGTGGAAAAGCGATATTTTCAGCAACGGTTCTAGACCATAGTAGATTAAAATGCTGGAAAATCATACTTACCTTTTGTCTAGCATCTCTGAGCTTTTGCCCCTTTATAGATGAAAACTCTTGATTGTTAACCTTCACCGTACCAGATGTAGGCTTTTCTAAGCCGTTCAATAAACGAATCATCGTACTTTTACCAGCGCCACTATAGCCGATAATGCCAAATATTTCACCTTTATTAATGGAAAGGTTTACGTCTTTGACTGCTGTTAATTCGCCATTTGCGGTTTTGTATTTCTTCGTAATATTTTGAAGCTGGATCATAGCGAATACTCCTTTTCTCATATAGAAAACCCCTTCACTCACAGACAAGTAGAAGGGGTCACGTATTTATACGCTCAACCGTTCTCTCATCTTTCAAAGATAAATCTTTGGGTGATTTGGCACCTTTTCACTTTGTGATGGTTGCCGGGCTTCATAGGGCACTTCCCTCCGCCACTCTTCATAAGAGTTCGATATATTTAATGTTTTAGTAATCTATTTGTTACTTTACCATGCTAGCAAACTTCAGTCAATTGATTTTTTTAACAATTCGTATAAAAATGGTACGGATTGAAAAGCATAGATTTTTTCTGTCACTTTTCCGCCATCACAGACGAGTAGACAAGGTACACTCTCGATTTCGTGATCTAAAGCAATCTCCTCAACAAAATTTAGGTTTGCTTTGCCGATTTGAAGCTTAGGCAGTAATTGCTCAACAATCATCATCATTTTCGATGCTACAGCACATGTACCACACAAAGGTGTATATAAATAAAAGGCAGCTCTTTCCCCCGACTGGATAGCCGCGACCCACTGCTCTTTTGACCATTCTTCCATTTTTTCACGCAACCTTACAAAATAAATTGATTATGGATTGAGAAATGTGCTCGTAGCAATATCATTGCTAATATCTTTCTTGGAGTTGTCTCGACTTCTTTATACGTTGGCATTGTACGTAAATGCTCTGCCTCTGGATAATGTCTGTCCATTAATGCCCGCAGCTTATCTCCTGATGGATCTGCATCAAAAAATGTATAAAGCTCACAGCCTTCATATGGATCAAGCAACACTTCTAATTGATGCACACCAATTGTACCATTCGTACAAAGTATTGTGACATCTTCACTTAAAATAGGTTCAATTTGAAGCTTATCCGAACGGCCTTCAACAATTAAGCATTTTCCCTCGAACATCACGCCACCCCCATTAGACATATCCCTTTTCCTTATAATCATTATATCAATTAAGCACTAACGATGGTAATGTTAGACACCCATTGAGAAGCAAACTATCTTACCAGCCATGAAGATAATAAAAAACGTCGGTAAATGCCGACGTTTTTCTATTAGGGCTTGTCTTATTCAGCGATCATTTCTTCGTATTGCTCTGCTGTCATAAGCTTTTCAACTTCTGATGCATCAGCAGGCTCAACAACGATCATCCAAGCTTTTTCATATGGTGATTCATTAACGAATTCTGGGCTATCTTCTAAATCTGCATTTACTTCAACTACTGTACCTGAGATTGGTGCATATAATTCAGAAACAGTTTTCACTGATTCTACGCTACCGAATGGATCGTCTGTTTTGATTTCATCGCCGACTTGTGGAAGCTCAACGAAAACGATATCTCCTAATTCAGATTGTGCGAAGTGAGTAATACCGATACGTACTTTTCCATCTTCTACTTTTACCCATTCATGTTCTTCAGAGTATCGTAAGTCTTTAGGTGTGCTCATGCAAAAAACCCCTCCATAAATATGTAATATATTCACTTTCAGTTTGCCATACTTCTACTATAAAAACAAGGATAATTACGGCTATTTCCAAGCTTGCTCAAAATCAGATTCTTTAAACCCTAAAGTTACTTTTTTACCATCAGTAACGATTGGACGTTTGATTAACATACCATCAGAAGCAAGTAGCTCGAGCTGCTCCTCCTCAGTCATATCAGCAAGTTTGTCCTTCAAACCAAGCTCTCTATACTTCATGCCAGACGTATTAAAAAACTTTTTCAGTGGTATTCCGCTTGTTTGCCATAGCTTAGTTAATTCGTTCTTTGTAGGTGGTTGTTCTACAATGTGTATCTCTTCATACGCTATATCATTGTCGTTTAGCCATTTTTGCGCTTTCTTACAAGTTGTACATTTTGGATATTGGATAAATTGAATCGTCATTGAAAGGCTCCTCTACTTTCTTTTTAGGACACTGAATTTTCTGTGTCTTCCTCATTTTCTGTAGTATACCATCATAACCTTACAAACCAAAATGAAACAGTTTTAGCTGTTCTCTCCCCAAAATCCAGACTCCACTACAGTCTATCCATCTCTTTCTTAATTCTATCCGTCACTTCGATGTTTCTATCAGTCACTTTTGTAAATCTATCCGTTACTCTCTGAATTCTATCCGTCTCAACCATAAAAAGCCCAGCTATCCAATTAAAGATAGCTAGGCTGTTTTATTTATTACACTACATATTTTTCTGCGTCAATCAACTTAACAGATGCTTCACGTTTCTTCGCGATTAAGTTGTAAGGATTGTTGCGTGTTAGCTTACGTAGTGCAGATAGCGTCATGCGCGCTGCATCTCCGTCCGCTGAAGCAAGAATTGTATCTTTTGCCTCTTTTTCAATTTCTGCAAATGCTTCCTGACAGAAGATTTGCGTATACAGTAATTTTTGCTGTGCTTTTTCAGCACCATCACGTGCAATTGCTTTCTCAGTACGTAATACAGCTGACTCCATCGCAAATAATTGGTTAGCGATATTCGCAATATTCACCAATACCTCTTGCTCTTGATCAAGCTTCGGACCAAAGCGTTGTGCTGCTAAGCCTGCAGCTAATACTGCGATTTTCTTTGCATTTTTCACTAGATATTTTTCTTGTGCTAGTGGCTCTGTACCAATATCTTCAGGCATTAGCATAAGCAGCTCTTGCTGTAAATTTTGAGCCACTTGTAATAATGGAAGCTCACCCTTTAATGCCTTCTTCATAAATGTACCTGGTACAATCATACGGTTAATTTCATTTGTTCCTTCAAAAATTCGATTAATACGAGAATCGCGATAAATTCTCTCTACCTCATATTCAGCCATAAAGCCATAACCGCCATGAAGTTGTACTGCTTCATCTGCAATATAGTCTAATGTTTCTGATCCAAATACTTTCGCAATAGAGCATTCAATTGCATATTCAGCGATAGCACCTGCAATTACTTTTCCTTGCTTTTGCTCTTCAGGGCTTAACTGACTTAAACGATCCTCAAATAGACCAACAGTCCGATAATTTAATGATTCAGAAGCATACAATTGAGAAGCCATTGTTGATAATTTCTCTTTTGTAAGATTGAAATCAGATAGCTTTGTTTTAAATTGCTGACGTTGGTTTGTATATTGAATCGCCAGCTCTAATGCGCGTTTAGATCCGCCAATTGTACCAACACCTAGTTTATAACGACCAATATTTAAAATATTAAAGGCAATTACGTGTCCTCGGCCGATTTCACCTAATAGATTTTCTGCAGGTACTTCTGCATCTTCTAACACTAATGTACGAGTGGATGAAGATTTAATCCCCATTTTCTTCTCTTCAGGCCCCACTGAAACACCGTTAAATGCACGTTCTACGATAAATGCAGAGAATTTATCGCCATCGATTTTAGCGTACACAACAAATACGTCTGCAAAGCCTGCATTTGTAATCCATTGCTTTTCACCATTTAGAATATAATGAGTGCCTGCATCATTTAGTTTTGCAGTCGTTTTTGCCCCTAATGCATCAGAACCAGAACCTGGCTCTGTTAATGCGTAGGCAGCAATTAATTCACCGGAAGCTAGCTTTGGTAAGTATTTTTGCTTTTGCTCTTCATTACCAAACAATACAATTGGTAATGAACCAATACCCACATGTGCACCATGCGTAATTGAGAAACCACCCGCAACTGACATTTTTTCTGCGATTAAGGCAGAAGATACTTTGTCTAATCCTAAGCCCTCATATTCTTCAGGTACATCTGCACCTAGTAAACCTAGCTCCCCAGCACTTTTCAGAAGACGAACTGAATGCTCGAATTCATGATGCTCTAAGTTTTCAACGACTGGTAGCACTTCATTTGTTACATATTCTTCTGTCGTTTTTGCAATCATTTTATGCTCATCTGTGAAATCTTCAGGTGTAAACACACGATCTAATTCCACATCTTCAACAAGAAATCCGCCGCCTTTAATGAAATCCGTTGTTTTTTCTGTCATGATTAATTCCTCCCAATATATCCATTTTCGATTGTTTAATCCCCTAATGTTCCTATATAGAAAAGCTTGAAATATACATGTTCGGAGGCAACCGTAAACAGTACACCTCAAGCTTATCTAGCAATTACTACAGAATTTCAAATACGCCTGCAGCACCCATACCGCCGCCAATACACATTGTTACAACTCCATATTTCTTACCTTGACGCTTCAATTCATGAATAAGCTTTAATGTTAAAATAGCTCCAGTTGCGCCTAGTGGATGACCTAATGCGATTGCTCCGCCATTCACATTTACTTTATCTTGATCAATACCTAAATGACGTACAACCTGTAATGATTGTGACGCAAAAGCTTCGTTGATTTCCCATAGATCAATATCATCTATTGATAATCCTGCAATTTCTAACGCTTTTGGCACTGCCACAATCGGCCCAATACCCATTACTTCAGGTGGTACGCCCCCAACTGCAAAGCCTAGGAATTTTGCCATTGGCGTCAGTCCTTGCTTATCAGCCTCCTCACGATCCATCACTAGTACAGCTGCTGCTCCATCAGATGTTTGAGAGGCATTACCAGCAGTCACACTACCTTTTACATGGAAAGCTGGACGTAGTTTTGCTAAACCTTCTGAAGATGTACCTGGACGTACACCTTCATCCATACTAAACGTGAATTTCTTCACTTGTGGTTTATTGTTAGCATCCACGAAATGCTGCTCCACCTCTATAGGAACAATCTCATCATTGAATTTACCTTCTTTAATCGCCTTCTCAGCAAGCGCATGCGAGCGAACAGCAAAGGCATCTTGATCTTCTCGACTAACATTGTATTGACGTGCGACTTCCTCTGCTGTATGCCCCATTCCCATATAATAACGAGGAGCCGTTTCAGCTAAAGTCGGATTCAAACGTGGTGTATTTCCCACCATTGGCACCATACTCATTGACTCGACGCCACCAGCAAGTATCGCCTTCGAATGACCCAGCATAATTCGTTCTGCTGCATAAGCAATGGCTTGTAAGCCTGATGAACAGAATCTATTTATTGTTAGTGCTGGTGTTGTATCTGGTAATCCTGCTAGTGCGCCAATACTGCGCGCTACATTCATCCCCTGCTCAGCTTCCGGCATAGCACAGCCTAAAATCAAATCATCAATCGGCCCTTCATAGCCAGCTCTTTTTAATGTTTCTTTGACAACTACGGCACCAAAATCATCTGGTCTCACTGTTGCTAAAGAACCCTTTTTTGCTTTTCCAATTGGAGTTCGTGCTCCTGCTACAATAACGGCTTCACGCATCGTATTAATCCCCCTTTGTTTCATGTGCAAGATTTGTCTATTTCGTTCATTAGTTACGAAGTGGTTTCCCTTTTAACAGCATGTGCTGCATTCTTTGCTGTGAAAGTGGATCAGCAACAAGGCTAAGGAATGCCTCACGCTCCAAGTTTAATAGATACTGCTCATCGACTAATGTGCCGTATGGAACCTTACCGCCTGCAAGAACATATGCTAACTTTTTAGCAATTTTTAAATCATGCTCACTAATAAAGCCTGACTCATACATACCTTGCGCTCCCATAAGTAATGTACCGTAGCCCGATGCACCAACCACAGGCACCTTTGTTGGCACAGGTGGTTGATAACCTGATTCGTAAAGCGCTAATGCTGCCTGCTTCGCGTCATATAATTGATGGTCCGAATTAACAGAAATACCATCTGCAAAGTTTAAAAAGTTGTTTTCTCGTGCTTCCTCACCAGATGTTGAAACTTTTGCCATCGCAATCTTTTCAAATACTTTATTAGCAATATGTTGATAATCTATCTCGACGCCATTCGGTAAACCTTTTAGGAATTTTTGATAGAGTGCTTTATTACCACCTCCACCTGGAATTAAGCCAACGCCCACTTCCACTAACCCCATATATGTTTCCATCGTTGCCTGAATATGTGCAGCTGGTAAGCATACCTCTGCTCCACCACCAAGTGTCATAGCAAACGGTGCTGCGACAACAGGCTTACGAGAATATTTAATTTTTTGCATCGCATCTTGGAACGCTTTAATCACGAAATCTAACTCAAAAATATTATCATCCTGTGCTTCTACTAAAATCATGCCTAGATTAGCGCCAACACAGAAGTTTTTTCCTTGATTACCGATGACTAGGCCCTTGTAGTTGGTCTCTACTTCATCCACCGCAAAGTTAATCATTTGGATTATATCTAAACCAATTGCATTCGACTGAGAATGGAATTCTAATAATGCAATACCATCTCCTAAATCTATTAAGCTAGCACCTGTATTTGATTTAATAACACCATGCTTTTTCTTATAGCGTTTTAAGTTAATTTCCTTTTCATTTACTGGTACTTTTACATACTCGGAACCATTGTAGTATGCCAAGTCACCATCAATTTCTGTATAGAAAGTGTCAAAGCCGTTTGCTAACATTTCTTTTACAAATGCAGGTACTTCACGTCCCTCTGCCTCCATTTTTGTGACGGAATCTTTTACGCCAAGTGCATCCCATATTTCAAATGGACCTTGCTGCCAGCCGAAGCCCCATTTCATCGCATTATCAATTGCTACGATATCATCAGCGATTTCGCCATATAACTGTGCAGAGTAAATAAGTGTTGGAGCGAAGATACCCCATAGTAATTCTCCTGTACGATCCTTGGCATATGTTAAAGCTTTTACCTTATTAGCTAGACCACGAGTTTGTTTTGCCATTTCAATAGAAGGAGTTTTTAATTTTTTCACTGGGCTATACTCTAATGTATCTGGGTCAATTTCAAGTATTTCTTTACCTTGCTTTAAGAAGAAACCTTGACCAGACTTTGCGCCCAGCCAGCCATTTTCCACCATTTTCTGTAAAAATTCTGGTACTGCAAATACTTGCTGCTCTTCACCAGTAGTTTGATCATAAACATTTTTCGCTACGTGGATAAATGTATCTAAACCAACAACATCTAAAGTACGGAAGGTTGCAGATTTGGGACGCCCAATTAATGGACCCGTTACAGAATCAACCTCACCGACTGAATATTTCCCCTTTACCATTTCTTGTAAAGTGATTAGTAAACCGTATGTACCAATACGGTTGGCAATAAAGTTTGGTGTATCCTTGGCAAGCACCACGCCTTTTCCAAGTACATCCTCGCCAAATGTTTTCATAAAGCTTACAACCTCTGGTGCTGTGGTATTGGCTGGAATGACCTCAAGTAATTTTAAATAGCGTGGCGGATTGAAGAAGTGAGTGCCTAAGAAATGCTTTTGAAAATCTTCTGAGCGCCCTTCAGCCATTGCATTAATGCTGATACCAGAAGTGTTTGAGCTAACAATTGTTCCTGAAGTACGTACAGCATCAATTTTTTCATATAGGCTTTGCTTAATCGCTAAATTTTCAACGACAACTTCAATAATCCAATCTACATCTTTTAACTTCCCTAAATCATCCTCAAAGTTGCCGACCGTTAGTAGTGATAAATTTTTCTTAGAAGTAAGTGGCGCTGGCTTTTGCTTTACTAACTTTTGAAGAGCTCCATTCACAATACGATTTCTTACAGCAGGATGTTCTAGAGAAAGGCCCTTTGCCTCTTCCTCTGCTGTTAGTTCCTTCGGTGCAATGTCTAATAATAGTGTTGGAATACCGATGTTTGCTAAATGTGCAGCAATACCAGAGCCCATAACACCTGAACCTAGAACAGCTGCTTTTTTAATATTGTAAGTCACAAGCATTTCCCCCTTATTCTCCCATTGAATGAATAGCCATTCATTTTTTGGCCAAAAAAATATCAAGTTTGCCTTTGTGTATTTTTGTCCAGATTTTTCATACGACTAGCTTAATTCAGCCTAACATCTGTAACATACAACCAAGACCTATCTTCATTCAGCGATTATCGGTAGCGAATGAAGATAAAACTACTTTTTCTGTTTTTAGTGTAGATTATTTTGTCTAATTTAGCAATCTTTTTTCTTCATTTATTTTTGCAATATACAACTTTTTTTGTTTTTTACGAGCAAAAACAGGACAATAAGTAGCTACCAATTATCCCAAACAGAAAACTTTCAGGATACGTAAAAAATGTGTAGAATGGAAAGCAAGGAGAGTGAAATACTAATGAAAACAATTACAACTGCTGAACAATTTAATGAACTGATCTCAGGTGACCAAAAGGTACTAGTGAAATTTTACGCTGGCTGGTGCCCCGATTGCACACGTATGAATATGTTCATCGATCCAATTATTGAAGAATACAGCCAATATGACTGGTACGAGCTGAACCGTGATGAGCTTCCAGAAATTGCAGACAAATATGATGTTATGGGTATTCCAAGCCTACTAATTTTCCAAAACGGTGAAAAATTAGCACACTTACATAGTGCTAATGCAAAAACACCTCAGCAAGTAACAGATTTCTTGTCTGCACAGCAATAATTAGCTGGGCTATATTGCTTTATTATTGTAGAAGAGTACTAATCTGTGGCGAAAGCGAAACGTCAGCCACAAGTAACAGATTTCTTATCTACACAGCAATAATTAGCTGGCTAAAAAATTGTATAATTGACATAGAAGAGCTACTGATCTGTGGCGAAAGCGAAGCGTCAGCCACAAGTAACAGATTTCTTATCTACACAGCAATAATTAGCTGGCTAAAAAATTGTATAATTGACATAGAAGAGCTACTGATCTGTGGCGAA
>NZ_JBNNMG010000049.1:38536-43035 GCF_050272555.1 Lysinibacillus sp. NPDC047702
GCGAAAGCGAAGCGTCAGCCACAAGTAACAGATTTCTTGTCTGCACAGCAATAATTAACTGGGCTGAAAAAATTGTATAATTGACATAAAAGAGCTACTGGTCTGTAGTGAAAGCGAACGTCAGACGCAAGCTATAGATTACTTATCCGCATAAAAATATCAAACAAAGAGCTGCATTTCATTTTGAAATGTGGCTCTTTTACAAAGGAGAATATAATGCGCCAACAATTATCATTACATGGAAAATCACAATACGATGCATCCATTTCGCCAAACTATCGTAATTCAGCCTGTGGACCTACAACGGTACATGTAATTTTAAACTATTTAGATGGGTCAGCTCCTTCAATAAATGAGCTTTATAAACTCCTTGGCGGCACGAAAATTGGATTATTCAAATGGCGCCTCATTCATAATCTTCGGCGCCTCTATCCAGCATGGGATATTCGTAATTGTTCATTAAAGGAGGCACTACTAGAAATCGATGCAGGTCGTCCAGTCGCTATACGCTTTGACCGCTATTTCAGCCTAAATTGGCAAGATAAAAAATCCGCTTTTGCCTATCACTGGGTACCTCTTATTGGCTATGAAATACGAAATGATGAGCTATTGTTAATTTTCCACGATAATGGTGGTCCTAATCGTGAAAGTAAAATCCGAACAGCCTCATTTAAAGATAATATGAAAGTATTAAGTTTAATAAAAATCTCGCCTAATTTTTGTTCTTAATTCCTCGACTCAATATATCAACTAAAGGGTTGCAAAAATTATCATCAAAAAAGCAGAGCATAATTCTATACTCTGCGCTTAATAACCATTATTAAATTAGTGTATACAATGATCGTGCCTGTTTGGCTATTAATGTAAAACCGCGTTCCTCAATTTCTTTAAACAATTGCGGCTCATAGTTCGGTACCATGAGATGAGAGAAATCTGCATCAATTGGAATATTTGTTTGAATAGTTGCAAGCTCGTGTGACAGCTTTAGCATGTCTACATTTTCTTGAATTTTTGTACGTTGACCCGGCTTTAATTCATCTAATGAAGTCAGTACATTTTCAATCGTGCCATATGTTTGAATAAGTGTAAGTGCCTGCTTTGGTCCAATACCTTTAACTCCTGGGTAGCCATCACTCGTATCCCCCATAAAAGCCTTAACCTGTGCAAATTGAATTGGCTCAATACCATACTCCTCTTTAAAACGCGTATCTGTATATACATCATACTCTGTATAGCCTTTTTTCGTAAAAGCAATTTCTGTTGATGGTCTTAAAAGCTGCAGTAAATCCTTATCTCCACTAATTACGGTAATATCAGCCTCATCCTGCCATTTCGTAATCATTGAGCCAATTAAGTCGTCAGCCTCCATCCCTTTAACACCGAAATTTTGCCAGCCGATTTGTTGGGATAAATTTTTAGCCATATCGAATTGCGGTAGCATTTCATCTGGTGGTGAAGGTCGATTTGCCTTATAGCCATCAAATAATTCATTGCGAAATGTATGTGCACCCATATCCCAACAAACAGCAAGATGGGTCGGTCTCATGATAGATTGTGCTGTTAATACATGACGCACAAATCCTTGGGCACCATTAGTCGGCGTACCATCAGCAAGACGAATATAATGCCCCATTGCAGCTGAGGCAAAGAATGAGCGGAATAAAAGCGCCATACCATCAACAATCAGTAATTTTGGTTTCGTTGTCATCATAAATAGTCCTCTCTATAACAATACAATGATTGTATTTATCCATCACTTAATTATTAACATTGTTCTATTATAGCAAACTATTATCAGTTACGCCCTAGCGTAATTGTGTCTGGATTTTTCAAGCTCAATTAAATCTGAGACATCCTCTTGGAGCTTTATACTGGCGTTTGCACCTCAGCTAGATAGCAAAAAATCTACTATAGAGATGTTAAAACCTCATTGTGTAAATATTACCAACAACAAATCATTACATCACTATCTAATCAAGGCTTTCGTTTTTGTTGATAGACGATTACGGTGATCCAATTTAATACCCGTTAGCCATTGTAAAAATGCTGTTACACCCATCTTTACTGTTTCTGGACGCAGATCGCCTTCCTTAGGATCTGCGTAAACAAAGTCAATATGGCGAACGCCTTCATTTTCACCAATGAGCTTTAAAATATCAAATAATTCATAGGCTGTTAATCCCCCCGGTGTTGCTGCTGGGACATCTGGTGCGAACGTAATATCTAACGCATCTAAATCTACAGATACATAAATTCGATCTACCTGATACATCAGCTGACGAAGCATTTCACGAATCGTTAGCTGAATGCCATCACGTCGCATTTGCTTTAACGTAATCATATGAATTCCCTGTTCTTTTGCATAGTGAATCATTTCAGGCGAATTAAAAAAGCCATGTAATCCGACATTATAGATATGTCTCCCCTCTACAATGCCTTCAGCTATCAGCTTCTGAATTGGGGAATCCATCGCTAAACCAATTTCCTCTTGATTACGAGCATCCAAATGTGTATCAATTTGGATAATGCCAATTCGTTCCTGTGGGAATGCATTTTTAATTCCTTTGATTGAACAACCTGTAATAGTATGATCTCCACCTAGAAGACAGGTAAAGCCTTTTGGATAAGCAGTACTTAAATTTTCTGCTGCTGCCTCGATAGCCGATTCAGAAAGCATCTTATCTGTCGCATAAATGGCTACATCACCAACATCTACGACTGCTAACGAACGTAAATCGACTTGCTCATCTAAATTATAGGATTGAAAGCTTGGCCATACCCTTCGAAATGCCGTTGGATATTGGGCCTTTTTTGAAGGTTCACTTGCATACGATAATAAAGCTCCATATATGATAATATCTACATCATTTGGATGCGGATTGTCCTTTTGCTTAATCCATTGATGCATAGCTGAGCCCTTTTCCTGCTTCCATTGACAATCTGATTGAATAAACATATTAACCGACCACCTTTACACCATTTTTCCAAACTTTTTTTACGTGATTGACACCAAAAATATAATGTAACTTTTGGTGATTATGTACATCCCATAGTACTAAATCTGCTTGTTTCCCTACTTCAATGGAACCTGCACGGTCTTCAATTTGAAGTGCACAAGCAGCATTATATGTCGCAGCACACAGGCTTTCTGCAGGTGTCATTTTCATCATAATACATGCTAGATTCATCACAAGCGGCATTGAAATCGTTGGAGAAGACCCAGGATTGCAATCCGTAGAAATAGCTACAGGCACACCTGCGTCAATTAAATCTCTTGCACGAGCTGGATTTTCGCCAAGATACAAGGCTGTTGTTGGTAATAAACATGCTATAACACCTGAATTTGCAAGCTCTTGAATTCCCTCATCGGATACTTTCAGTAAATGCTCAGCCGAGATTGCTCCTACCTTTGCCGCTACAAATGCTCCCTGGTTTTCAGCAATTTCATCAGCATGGATTTTTGGAATAAGCCCCTTCCTCTTACCTGCTAATAAAATACGCTCTGATTGCTCAGGGGTAAACACATCGACCTCACAAAATACATCAATAAATTTAGCTAAACCTTCCTCAACAACTGCAGGAATCATTTCCTCGATGACAAGTTTGATATATTGCTCTGGATTATCCCGATACTCCTCTGGCACAGCATGAGCACCCATAAAGGTTGGCACAATATCTATTGGATGCTTTTCATGCAATTTTCGCATTACGCGTAATTGCTTTAGCTCATTGTCCAAATCAAGCCCATAGCCACTTTTACTTTCAAGTGTCGTCACACCGTGCTGTAAAAATAAATCTAATCGTCTCGTAGTTTGGTTGAAAATATGCTCTTCGGACAATGCACGTATTTTTCTAGTTGTCGCATGTATTCCGCCGCCAGCATTCATAATATCCATATAACTCGCACCTTCTAAACGCATTTCAAATTCATGCTCTCGACTGCCACCAAAAACAACATGCGTATGTGGATCAATCAAACCAGGCGTCACGATTTTTCCTGTAGCATCTACAATGTCCGCTTCCTCTGCTCGCGGTAAATACTTCAAAATCAATTCACGTGTTGTTCCTACATCATGAATAACGCCATCTTCAATCCAGACACTTCCACCTTCAATAATCCCTAACTCTTTCATCTCCTCACGTATACGTGGACCTTTTTTTTCACTAGCAAGTGTCACTAATTGCGAAATATTTTGAATCCAAATCGGCCTTTGCTGTCTTTCTGTCATTCAATTATCCCCCTACTAATACTTCGAGCTTTTCAATATTTTTAGTACCATAAGTAATTACATTTTCGGCATACTTCTGTATTTTCCCTTTTATTTTTTAAAAATTGTCATTCTTGTGAGCTGAAACTTCCATTAGAAAATTAAAAAACGCAAACTAGAGCATTTTCTAGTTTGCCATAGTGTTGAAAAATTAAATAGTCAAGGGACTCTTTGTGAATATTTAGTCAAAATGAAGGTGATTTCCGTTCCAGGCTACTCGCTTTGCCGCTG
>NZ_JBNNMG010000050.1:0-40001 GCF_050272555.1 Lysinibacillus sp. NPDC047702
ATAGAAGAATCTGTTTAAAAAAACAAATAGAATCATAAAAATGCCACAAAAAATTTGTGGCATTTTCATTGACATAATCTTATTTCAACACTATGCCTACTCTTTAATAGAGTAGGTTTTTTTATGAGATTGATAGCATTAAGAAACTTATGGATAAAACTATCAATCTAACTGATAGTGCGAATAAGATAGATTTTCGGTATAATAGCCTTCGTAAGGAAGTGAGAAGATGATTCTATCAAAAAAAAGATGGCAGGTGGAGCGACCAAATGCCAAACTCGTACAAACATTACAAAATGACTTACAGCTGTCTGCAATTGCAGCGAAAATTTTAGCGGCACGAGGCTGCGCAACATCCGCAGATGCAGAGAGTTTATTAAATATGACAGAAGCAAATATTCATGATCCATTTTTAATGCATAATATGGCTGAAGCTGTGGCACGTATTGAGCAAGCATTTGAGAATGGGGAAAAAATATTAGTTTATGGAGATTATGATGCAGATGGTGTGACAAGTACAACTGTCATGCTAAATGTGCTACTTGATCTTGGAGCTGATGTATCGTTTAAAATACCGAATCGTTTTATTCACGGCTATGGACCACATGAGGATCTATTTCGTGAAGCATATGACGAGGGTGTTCAGCTAATTATTACAGTAGATAATGGAATTTCAGGCATTGAACCAATTCGTATCGCAAAGGAACTTGGCATGGATGTTATTGTAACTGACCATCATGAACCAGGTGATGAATTACCACCAGCGGATATTATTTTACATCCTCGCATACCAGAAGGGCATTATCCATTTGGCGAGCTTGCAGGTGTGGGTGTAGCTTTTAAGTTGGCACATGCTTTATATGGTGAGTTACCTACACATCTAATGGAATTGGTAGCTGTCGGAACTGTAGCAGATTTAGTGCCATTAGTGGATGAAAATCGTTATCTTGTAAAGCGCGGAATAGAAGAAATGCGCCGTTCTCTAAGCCCTTGGGTACTGGCAATGTGTGAAGTAGCAAGCACTGAGCAAGCTAAGATTAATGAAGAAACAATCGGCTTTTATTTTGGTCCGCGCTTAAATGCAGTTGGTCGTCTTGGAGAAGCGGCTCCTGGTGTAGAGCTATTAATGGCTGAGGATCATGCAAAGGCAACAGCATTGGCAAAACAGCTCAATGCATGTAATAGTGAGCGCAAAGATATTGTTAAAAGTATAACAGACCAGGCAATCGCTCTTATCGAATCAGATGAAACAATTCGGAATTCACTTGTTTTAGTCGTTGCAGGAGAGGGCTGGAATGCAGGTGTTGTGGGAATTGTTGCATCTCGACTTGTTGAACTTTATTACCGTCCAACAATTGTACTTTCATTAGACAATGAAAAAAGGACAGCAAAAGGCTCTGCCCGTAGTATTGAAGGATTTCATTTATACAATGAACTAGCCAAAAATAGAGATATACTACCTCATTTTGGTGGACATCCTATGGCAGCCGGCATGACATTATCTATCGAGCATGTTGATGAATTACGATTACGCTTAGATGCTCAAGCAAAAGCTTGTTTATCAGAGGAGCAGCTAACACCTGTATTGGCTATCGATATACCTTTAAAGCTAGATGAAATTTCTGCTGATGCTATCGAGGAGATTTCAACGCTCGGTCCATTTGGTACAGATTTTCCGAAGCCAGTTTATGTATTAGAGGATGTGGAAATTGCCTCTATGCGTAAAATAGGTGCAGCTGAAAACCATATTAAAATGGAGTTGACAGATGGCTATGAAAAATTAGATAGTGTTGGCTTTAATAAAGGTCATCTACATGAAGAGTTAACATATGGCATAAAAGTATCTTTTACAGGGGATTTACAAATTAATGAGTGGCAGGGACGTAAAAAGGCACAATTTATGATTGAAGATGTTCAAACAACAGAGTGGCAATTATTTGATATTCGCGGTATCCGTCAAACGGCTCGCTGGTTAAATACAGTTCCGAAAGAAGAAGTAACATTTATTGCCTTCCGTCCAGAGACATTGACTTACTACCAATCTCTTATTGGTGAGCCTATTCTAGCAGTAGATTCTTCACTTTCAAATGTGGGACAAACCAATTATGTTGTGCTTTTAGATTTACCTCAAAATGTTCAACTGTTAGAAAATGTATTACAAAAAACTGCTCCATCCCGTATTTATGCGCATTTTTATATGCCTGATTCACAATATTTCAATGGCTTGCCAACACGCGAGCAATTTGCTTGGTACTATAAATTTTTGAAAAATCGCCCTGCTTTTCCACTTAATATGCATTTAGCAGATTTAGCAAAGCATACAGGTTGGCCATTAGATGCATTAAAATTTATGACACAGGTGTTTTTTGAGCTTGGTTTTGTTAAAATGGAGAGTGGACTGACGACTGTCAACGTGAATGCCACAAAACAGGAGCTTACGGAGGCACCGTCTTACAAACAACGTTCAGAACAGATTGAAATGGAGCAAAAGCTGGTCTATGCCCCTTATATAGAATTAAAACAATGGTTTGATGAACGATTACATTAATAGACGAAAAAGGTTCGTAGGAGGAGCAATATCATGGATTTAAAGCAATATGTAACAACGGTTGAGAACTGGCCAAAAGAGGGCATTAGCTTCAAAGATATCACAACAATTATGGATAATGGTCCTGCATATAAATATGCAACTGATCAAATCGTCACTTATGCCAAAGAGTTAGGTGCAGAAATTATAGTAGGTCCAGAGGCTCGCGGCTTTATTATTGGATGTCCAGTTGCTTACGCGCTTGAAATTGGCTTTGCCCCTGTTCGTAAACCAGGGAAATTACCGCGTGAAGTGGTAAGTGCTGATTATGGTCTTGAATACGGAAAAGATACATTAACTATGCATAAAGATGCAATTAAGCCAGGTCAAAAGGTGTTAATTTGTGATGATCTACTTGCGACAGGAGGCACTGTTGAAGCGACAGTTCGTTTAGTGGAGCAATTAGGTGGTCAGGTTATTGGCTGTGCCTTCCTAATTGAATTAAAAGAGCTAAATGGTCGTGCAAAACTTGGCGATTTAAACGTGAAAACACTTATTGAATATTAATACAGCTAAATGGAAAGCGCCACATGATTATGGCGCTTTTTTTTGTATGGAATTTTGGCAGACAGACAAAATGGCTCCAGTGAGTGGGTCAAAAACTACTCGGTTTGACAGCTGATTCGCTCAGGTGTGCAAAAAAATCGCTCGGTTCGCCAGTAGTTTTGCTCAGGTGTGCGTGAAAATCGCTCGGTTCCCTCGTAGTTCCGCTCAGGTAAGTGTAAAAATCGCTCGGGTTGCCGGCAGTTCCACTCAGGTGTGCGTGAAAATCGCTCGGGTTCCCAGCCAAATCGCTCAGGTAAACATGAAAACCGCTCGGGTCTCCTGCCATATCGCTTAGGTAAGCGTTCAAAACAGTCCCCCCCATGATTATACGAGCAATCAAGTCCATAGGCACTCTTCAATTAAGTTTCAATCCCCATAAAAACTACACTTCATCGTAAGAGCGGATGATTTTTTGGATGGTTCTTAATGTGTCATAGAAATTTGCATATTGATCAATGCCGATATCAGCAATAATCCTTTCTTGAATAGCCTGCCAAATAGGGGTAGCTTCATTTAGTTTTTCTATTCCCTTAACCGTTAATGAAATGATCTTCGTTCGTGCATCTTGTGGATTTCTTGTTAATTCAACATAGCCGCTTTGTTTTAAAATATTTATATTTCGCGTAACAGTGGTTTGGTCAAGTTGCAAAATTTCACCCAATCGACTTACCGAAACGGTTTGTTGATGAGCAATATTGGCAAGCATTGAATATTGAGTGACCTTTAGACCAGTCGGCTGAAGCAACTTGTCATACAATTGCGTCACAGATCTTGTTTTTTTTCTAAGGTTTGCGCAAACACATATCTGCGTATAATCTAGAGTCTTCAGATTATTCTCCATTAGTTCAGTTCCCCTTTATGGATTCAGATAGCTTCAGTATACACCTATCATATGAGAAATACTGCTTGACAGCTATAAATGCTCTTACTATCATTATATATGTATATACATGTAATGTAATCAAAAACATGTATATACATATTTAATTTGAAAATCTTTCAGGAAATGAAGGTGTTATGGTGAAGCGTATTCATTATAGTTGGTTTATTCTCATTATCGCATTTTTCTCAATCATCGTAGCTGGTATTACTATGTCATCATCAGGAGTTTTTATAAATTCATTTGAAAAGGAATTTAATTGGGATAGGTCCTTAATTGCTCTAGCGTTTGCGATTAGCTTATTTTTATATGGGTTTTCTGGACCATTTATGGCCGCATTACTTGAAGTAGCTGGTTTAAAGAAGATAATGCTAGGAGCGATGGCGACCCTTGTAATAGGCTTGATACTTACACTTTTTATGAGCCAATCATGGCAATTAATCATTATTTGGGGAGGAATAATTGGTTTAGGGGCTAGCCTCTTTTTAACTGTGCTAAGTCCATATGTAGCCAACCATTGGTTTGTAAAAAGAAGAGGGTTAGCAGTGGGGATTCTAACAGCAAGTACAGCAACAGGTCAATTAATTTTACTGCCTGTACTGGCTATTATCATTGAGCAGTTTTCTTGGAGACATGCGATTGGCTTAATTCTTCTGCTTAGTACGCTTATGTTTGTCATCATTTTGCTATTTATAAAAAACAAGCCACAAGATATTGGGATGCTACCTTATGGACAGGAAGAAGAGCTAGAAGTACCCTCGGAGCCTCATAAAAAAAATCCAATTATTATTGCCTTTAGTGGACTATTTGAGGCTGTAAAGGTTAAGGAGTTTTGGCTATTAGCGGGAAGCTTCTTTATTTGTGGTCTTTCAACAAGCGGATTAGTCGGAACTCATTTTGTTTCTTATTGTATGAGCTTTGGTGTACCACTAGTCACTGCCGCATCGTTTCTTTCTTTTATGGGCATATTTAATCTCGTTGGTACTACTTTGTCAGGTTGGCTGTCAGATCGTTTCGATAATCGGTGGTTATTGTTTTGGTACTATCTTTTAAGAGGGATGTCCTTGCTGTTACTACCTTACGCATTATCACAAGGTTCACTTTCCTTACTAGCAATCTTTACAATATTTTACGGATTAGATTGGATTGCCACTGTACCTCCTACCATTAGTATTGCTAGACAAACTTTTGGCACGAATAAAAGTGGTGTTATTTATGGATGGATTTTTGCATCACACCAGGCAGGTGCTGCTTTAGCTGCTTATGGTGGAGGGCTTATTTATAAGTTTTTCAATTCTTATACATGGGCTTTTTTCCTAGCAGGTGTTTTCTGTGCGTTAGCAAGCTTATTTGTTATTATGGTAAAAAAACAGCCACAGAGACAGGCTCATGCTGAATAAGAATGAAAAGAGGAACTCAATGATCGTTATTGGGTTCATTTTTTTTGACTTTTAATAAACAAAAGTTTATAATGTAAACAAATATAATAAAAGGTGATGCTATGAATGAAAGAGAACAGGCGGTACTGGCATTAATTCGTCAAAATCCGTTTATGTCTCAGCAAGAGATGGCGGATAAGATGAATCTATCTCGTCCAGTCCTAGCCAACTTAGTGTCGAGCTTAACAAAGCAGGGGAAAATAGTAGGTCGTGCGTATATTTTACCCGAGGAAAATGAAATTATTTGTATCGGTGGTGCAAATCTAGATCGAAAATTTCACGTGAAGGGTAACGTTCAATTTGGTACTTCTAATCCTGCAAGCTCTTCATTTAGCGTGGGTGGTGTTGGGCGAAACATTGCTGAGAACCTAGGTAGGCTAAATCATCAGGTAACATTACTAACAACGGCAGGTAAGGATGCTGATTGGCAAGTTATCCAAGAGGCTTCCGAGTCATTTATGAATTTACGTTATGTCGAGCAATTACCAGATGCTTCAACTGGCTCCTATACTGCAATAATGGACGAGCAGGGAGAGCTAGCACTGGCTGTTGCTAACATGGAAGTTTATGAACTCTTGCTGCCAAGCTTATTAAAAAAGCATGAGGCGATGCTTGTCAATGCTGGATGCTTTATTTTGGATTTAAATTGCCCTAAGGAAACAGTAGCCTATATTCAACAGATGGCAATTGCTCGTGAAATTCCGTTAGTCATTGTGCCTGTGTCTTCCCCTAAAATGAATCGACTACCTGATACATTGCAAGGGGTTACTTGGTTTATTTGTAACACGGACGAAGCGGAAACAATTGTTGGACATGCAATTGAAAGCGCTGCCGATTATGAAAAAGCATTAATGCAGCTACTTCAGTTAGGTGCAGAGCATGTCATTATTACAGCAGGAAGTAAAGGTGTATTTGCAGCATCGACTTCAATTAAGCCAAGTCATTTTAAGGCTAAGATTATTGAAAAGATTGAAGATGTAACAGGTGCAGGGGACGCCTTTGTCAGCGCTGTGATCCATAGCTGGCTTACTGGACAATCCTTCGCAATATGTATTGATGCTGGTTTAACAAATGCTAAAAATACACTGGCATCCCCATATACAGTAAGACCTGAATTATCCGTAGATTTGTTAAAAAGCGAAATGGAGGAATAACAACATGAAAGAATTCATCGTATTATCAGAGGAAGTAAAAGCAGGACAGGCAAAGGGTTTACCAATCGTAGCATTAGAATCAACAATTATCTCTCACGGCATGCCATACCCTCAAAACGTACAAACTGCGCGTGAAGTAGAACAAATTATCCGTGACAATGGTGCAGTTCCAGCAACGATTGCATTAATTGATGGGAAAATTAAAATCGGTTTATCAGATGAAGAACTTGAAATGTTCGGTAATGCACAAGGAGTAGCAAAAACTTCACGTCGTGACCTTGGCTATTTATTGGCAACAAAAAAATTAGGTGCGACAACTGTTGCGGCAACAATGATTTGTGCGGAACTTGCAGGTATTGAAATTTTCGTAACAGGCGGTATTGGTGGTGTTCATCGAGGCGCTGAAACTACGATGGATATCTCAGCAGATTTAGAAGAATTGGCACAAACAAATGTGGCTGTAATTTGTGCAGGTGCTAAATCTATTTTAGATATTGGTTTAACATTAGAATATCTTGAAACTAAGGGTGTACCTGTCGTTGGATATGGCACAGATGAGGTACCTGCGTTCTATACTCGTCAAAGTGGTTTCGATGTTAACTTTAAACTTGATACACCAGAAGAAGTGGCAGAGATGTTACGTGCAAAATGGCAATTAGGCTTGAAGGGCGGAGCGGTCATTGCGAATCCTATTCCTGAGTCTGAGGCGCTTGAGCATGCATTCATTACAGAAATCATTGAAAAAGCGCTAATAGAAGCAGAAGAAAATGGTATCCAAGGCAAAAACGTTACGCCATTCTTACTTGGAAAAGTAAAAGAATTAACAGCGGGTAAAAGCCTTGATGCAAACATTGCATTAGTAAAAAATAATGCAGTTGTAGGGGCTAAAATTGCTGTTGCGTATAATAAATTAAGCTAACCAATTATACGAAAAGAAAGACTCTTTGCGAAATATTACATTCGCAGAGGGTCTTTTTATTCATTATGAAGAAAAATTCTCCCATTTTTCACATTGTTCACGAGATTAACTAAACAAAATGACACAGTCACTTTACAATAGGCTACAATATTTTATACAATTAAATTTATATCTAATCTGAAAAATTTGACGAGCAAGGTGGACATGTTATGGCGAAAGAGCAAATTTTGACTCCCGAGGACGTATTTGAGTTAGTCAAATCCTACATGAATGATGAAAATGTCGCATTCGTGAAAAAAGCATATGAATTAGCGAGAAATGCCCATATTGAGCAATTCCGAAGCTCAGGTGAACCGTATATTATTCACCCAGTGCAAGTAGCTGGTATTTTGGCTGAATTACAAATGGACCCTGAAACAGTTGCGGCTGGTTTTTTACATGATGTTGTCGAGGATACAGATTTTACGCGCGACGATTTAGTTCGCGAATTCGGCGAAGAGGTTGCAATGCTTGTTGATGGCGTGACAAAGCTGGGGAAAATTAAATATTTATCAAAAGAAGCGCAACAAGCAGAAAATCATCGTAAAATGTTTGTTGCTATGGCACAGGATATTCGTGTCATTTTAATTAAACTTGCTGATCGTCTACACAATATGCGGACGCTCAAGCATTTACCTGCTGAAAAGCAACGCCGTATCTCCAAAGAGACGCTTGAAATTTTTGCACCGCTTGCGCATCGTCTTGGAATTTCGACAGTTAAATGGGAGCTTGAGGATACAGCTCTTCGTTATTTAAATCCACAGCAATATTACCGCATTGTTAGTCTAATGAAGAAAAAACGCGATGAACGTGAGGCGTATTTAGAAAATGTTATGGCTGAGATGAAGTCACAGCTTACAGAGGTCGAAATTGATGCGGATATTTATGGTCGTCCAAAACACATCTACAGCATCTATCGCAAAATGGTGTTACAAAAAAAACAATTTAATGAGATTTATGATTTATTAGCCATTCGTGTATTGGTCGATAGTATTAAAGATTGCTATGCTGTGCTAGGAATCGTGCATACATTATGGAAGCCGATGCCTGGGCGCTTTAAGGATTATATTGCAATGCCTAAGCAAAACCTTTATCAATCACTGCATACGACAGTAATTGGCCCTTATGGTGACCCCTTAGAGGTGCAAATTCGTACAAAGGAAATGCATAAGATTGCTGAGTACGGGATTGCTGCACATTGGGCCTATAAAGAAGGTAAAAAGATTGATACTGAAAAACAAAATGTTGATCAAAAATTAACATGGTTCCGTGAAATTTTAGAGTTTCAAAATGAATCCTCAAATGCTGAGGAATTTATGGAGTCCTTAAAATTTGATTTATTTTCTGATATGGTTTATGTCTTCACACCTGAGGGAGATGTCATTGAATTACCAGCAGGTTCTGTACCTATCGACTTCGCATACCGTGTGCATTCAGAAGTCGGAAATCGTACAATTGGCGCGAAAATCAATGGTAAAATGGTACCGCTTGATACACCTTTGAAAACGGGAGATATCATTGAGATTTTAACCTCTAAACAATCTTTTGGCCCAAGTCGTGATTGGCTTAAAATAGCGCAATCCTCACAGGCGAAAAATAAAATAAAACAGTTTTTCAAACGTCATCTTCGTGAAGAAAATATTATCAAAGGCAAAGAGATGATTGAAAAGGAAATCCGTGCACAGGATTATGACATGAAGGAAACCATGTCAGTTGAGAATTTAAAACGTGTTTGCGACAAATTTAACTACACAAACGAAGAGGATTTATATGCAGCTGTTGGTGTTAATGGTATAACTGCACAGCAAGTTGTTAATCGATTAGCAGAAAAACGCCGTAAAGAGCGTGAGCAGGAAGAAGCACTCGAGAAAATCGAGCAAAAAATGAAGACTCTTGTTCCACAAAAGCGCACAGAATCAGGTGTTATCGTAAAAGGTATTGACAATATGCTTATCCGACTTTCGCGTTGTTGTACACCTGTGCCTGGAGATGACATTGTCGGCTTTATTACGAAAGGTAGAGGTGTTTCAGTACACCGTGCAGATTGTCCTAACATTCAAATAGAGGATGAGCAGGAACGTTTGATAGAGGTAGAGTGGGAAAATGGACTGACTCCTGAGAAAAAAGAGTACCCAGTTGATATTGAAGTATCAGCCTTTGATCGACCTGGTATATTAAATGAAATTATGCAAATTGTTAGTGAAACGAAGACGAATATCTTAGCTGTCAGTGGTCGTGCTGATCGTGAAAAAATGGCGACTATTCATTTAACAATATCAATTTCAAATATTTCACATTTGCATAAAGTTGTAGAGCGTATTAAACAAACTCCAGATATTTATTCAGTGCAACGTGTGATTAATTAAAAGAGTCCTTGGTTGGATTAACTTTCTTATTGATGGAAAGTTACAACGATAGAATTGAGGTTTTAAAGAATGAAAGTAGTTTTACAACGTAGTAAAGCGGCCACTGTTACGGTTGACGGGAAAGTAACAGGTGCTATTGATAATGGTTATGTCCTTTTGGTAGGGATTACACATGAGGATACACAAGAGGATATAGACTATTTAGCCAAAAAGATAGCTAATCTCCGTCTTTGGGAAGATGCTGATGGAAAAATGAACCATTCTATTTTAGAGCATGGAGGGGCTATACTATCCGTCTCACAATTTACATTGTATGGGGATGCAAAAAAGGGGAATCGGCCAAGTTTTATAAATGCAGCTAGACCAGAAGTTGCGGAGCCGTTATGGCAGGCTTTTAATGATGCCTTACGTTTACACGGCTTACAAGTGGAGACAGGTATATTTGGTGCGATGATGGACGTTGCACTTACAAACGATGGTCCAGTTACTATACTTCTTGAGTCAAAATAATGGTACATTTCCTATATTTCCTTCATACACTATAAAGTATGGTTAGTTTTGTAGGAAGGAAGTGTCTTAAAAATGACGAAAATGGGAAGCATATCAAATCCATATTTATACGAAACTCTTAACATGATGATTGGTCAGGCTATTGTAGTACAAACCGAGAAAAATATTCAGCAAGGTGTATTAGCCTCAGTATTACCTGACCATATCGTTGTGGAGATTAGTCGTACACCTTTCTTCATTCGTATGGAGGAAATTGTATGGGTTACCTTGGCAACAGTTAAAAAATAAATGACTTAGATGCCTTCAATTCACAATATGTGACTGAAGGTTTTTTTTCATGATGGAAAGCCATTTTTATTGTATAATTATCTAAATATTCTGCCATTTATAAAAGGGAGGTAAAACGATGCAAAGGATAGCCGTACTTGGTTCATTATTTTTCTGGAATAACATAAAACAAAACTTTTCTGTGTTTCCTCAAGTGCAATTTATTCATTTCCCTTACATGGTACCTGAGCAAAGTATTGAATTGATTGATGAGGCTGCTGACCATGCAGACATCTTATTATTTGCTGGATCAATTTCCTATTATTACTGTATGGATAAGATAAAGGCTAAAAAGATTCAAGCAACCTATATTCCCTTTGATGAATTAACATTATCCCTATCATTGCTATCCGTACAACATAACCAGAAGGTAGAATTGTCTAACCTATCAATGGATTTACCTAAAAAAGATATTCTAAATCAAGTTTTAAAAGAGGCAGATATTCAATCTCCAGAGATGCATGCAATAGATTACGCTTGGGTATATGATCAAAACGAAAAAATAGATCACTTCCAGATTGATGACTATATAATGTTCCATAAGGAGTTATATAGAGCAGGGAAGACAGAGCTTGCACTTACTAGCTTACATGCTGTTTATGAAGCATTACAACAAGCTGGAGTCCCGGCAAGCTATATGGTCGAAAGGAAACAGACTTTTATATCGACGGTAAATAAAGCCCTTAATACTTATAAAAACACCCTATTAATTTCATCACAAATCGCTGTTGTATCAATTTGTAGCAGAGAGAACTCTATTGCAAATAAACAGTTATGGATGGAGAATTTGGAAAAAGTATGCAAAATGTTTCATGCAAGGGTAGCTCAATCCCTTCAAGAGCCCTACTTAATTTTTTCTACTAGAGGGGTGATTGAAACGCTTGATAGGGTTTATTTAACATCGTTAATGAAGCAGTTTGAAGTACAATTCGAAACGTCTTTTCGTATTGGAATAGGGTTTGGATATTCATTACATGAAGCTGAGACACATTCCTCCCAAGCTTTGTTTTTTACAACAAAATTTGACGAGCATTCCTCTGTTTTGTGCCTAGTTGATGAAGAAAATCGACTTCATAGACCATTATTTGAAAATAATAAAAAAATAGCATTATCGAATAATGATCAGCATATTTTAGAGATTGCTGAAAAATTAAAAATGAGTGCTAAAAATTTAAATTTAATTAGGCAATTTATTAAGTTAAATAATAATCGACCTTTTTCTGCAACAGAATTATCAATGTATTTAAATCTTTCTCGTCGATCGGCAGAAAGAATGATTAATCGATTAATTGAGCAAAAATTTCTTGTATTATCTGGTGAAGAGCATCCATACCATCAAGGTCGCCCGCGAAAGTTGTATAAAGCAACTAATCTATTAGAGATCTGAAATGATAGAAAATTAATACTTTACAATAAATTTGAACTATTGTATATTTATTTTCAATTAAACGACATATAGCGACAAAAATAAAAAGGAGGAATATCTATTAATTGGAAAAACGCTAATGTCTGAATTATTGAAGATAAGTGGGTGGAGTAATGGAAAATGAACAAATTGTAAAAAAGAAAAGCTGGCTAAAGGTACCTCATACATATACGATCATTTTTGCTATTATTTTTCTTGCAGGTATTTTAAGCTATATTATTCCAGCAGGGGAATTTGACCGTGTAGAGGACAAGGAAGGTCGAATGCTGGTTGTAGATGGAAGCTATCATCATATTGAGAGTGATCCCGTATCATTTTTTGAAATGTTTACAGCCATTCCAATGGGGCTAGAAAAAGGAGCCCAGATTATATTTTATATTTTCCTAGTAAGCGGTGTATTTGGGATTATTCGTGCTACTGGTGCGATAGAGGCGGGTGTTTATAAGGGTGTAAAAGCATTAGAAGGCAGAGAGAAGCTGCTAATTCCATTATCAATGATTTTATTCTCTGTTGGCGGTTTCACCATGGGAATGGCAGAAGAAACAATTATTTTTGTGCCGATAGGGGTAGCGATTGCCCGTGCAATGGGATTTGATGCAATCACTGGAACAGCTATGATTACGCTTGGTGCCGCTAGTGGTTTTTTTGGAGGAATGCTCAATCCATTTACGGTGGGGGTTGCACAATCCTTAGCTGATGTACCTTTATTTTCTGGAATTGGCTTCCGAGCTGTTGTGTATGTATTTGTATTAGGCTTTGCAATTTTTTATGTATCTCGTTATGCCTTTAAAGTAAAAAAGAATCCGCAAGCAAGTGTTATTTATGACATTGAGCAAAAGGCTAAAACAAATCTATCTACAATTGCTATGCCAACCTTAACAGGAAAACATAAATTAGTGTTCATTGCGATGGCTTGTGGTATTGGATTTAATATTTATGGAGTCTTTAACTGGGGCTGGTTTTTAACACAATTAACTGCATCCTTTTTAATTATGGGTTTACTTGCTGGTCTTTTAGGTGGATTAAAACCTGGAACAATTTTTGATTCCTTTATTGATGGGGCTAAGGCTGTTACCTTTGGTGCACTTATTGTAGGTTTTGCACGTGCCATTACAGTTGTACTTGAGCAGGGAAAAATTATTGATACTATTGTTTATGCTGCATCTGAAACGATTGGTCATTTGCCACATTCCATTAGTGCGATTGGGATGTTATTTATTCAAGCCCTCTTAAACTTGTTTATCTCATCTGGTAGTGGTCAGGCAGCAGCAACAATGCCAATTATGATCCCTATTACAGATTTACTAGGTTTAGAGCGTCAAGTTGCTGTTTTAGCATTCCAATATGGAGATTCATTAACTAACTCTATTATTCCTACTTCATCGGCATTGATGGCATATTTGGCTGTGGCAGGCATTCCGTATGAAAAATGGATTAAATTTATTTGGAAGATGATTCTTGGCTGGGCTGTCATAGCCTGTATTGCATTAATTGCGGCTGTCGCACTGGGAATCTCTTAAAAGAAAAGGCTGTGCAGAAAAGTAGATTATTATCTTCTTTCTGCACAGCTTTTTGAATTTTAATCGCTTTCATTAAAATAATTTAAGATGCCTTGATAAATTCCCAGACTTGCTTGTTCTCGGAATTTTGCTGTTGTAACAACACGTTCCTCACTTGCATTACTTAAGAAGCCTAATTCAATAAGGACAGCCTTTTGTCGATTTTCCCTGAGCACTAAGAAATTCCCTTGCTGGGCCCCACGATCCCTTAAATCAATTTTACTAGAAAGCCCATTATGAATGGCCTCAGCAAGGGCCTTTTGATTGCTGTTTAAATAGTATGATGTAAAGCCATTAATGGAGCTATCGTCCGTCGCATCGTAATGAATACTAATAAAAGCATCTGCCTCATGCTGATGGGCTATAGATACACGTTTTCGAAGTGCTACATATTCATCTGATTCTCTAGTCATTACTACATCTGCACCTGCTGCACTCAACTTTGAAGCAAGCAGAGAAGCAGTTTTCAACGTGATTTCCTTCTCATCAGTACCTCGTTGACCAGTAGTACCATGATCATTTCCACCATGTCCTGCATCAACAACAATTGTAAGACCATTTAACGTTCCCTTTTTACGAGGCTCAGATGTATTCTTTTTGGTTGTCACAGCTTTGTTGGATGTAGTTGTAACGACCCAGTTCGCTACAAATGCAGTTTTGTTATCTAATTGTATTTCATAAAAATCATCTTTCGCACCTACAATAGGGTAGCTTTTGCCTGCATCTACACGTTCTACAACTTCAGCCGTTGTAGTAGCATCTGTCCGTAGGTTTGTCCCATTATAGATAATAGTCACAGATTCCAGCTCTGTAGATGAGGAAGATGTAGATTTGGTTTTTTCTACATTTGAAAATGTGCCATAAAAACTATATACCCAGCCAGTTATTTTATTGCTGTACTGAATTTGTACCCAATTATGCTCTTGGGCTAATACTTTAAAGGCTTTTCCCTTCTTAACAGAACCTACTTTTTTCGCATTTAAATCGGGCTTTTTTCGAACATTCAGTGTATCCACTAACACTGTAAATGTTGTATCCTTGTTCACCTTTTTTGTCGATACTTCAATGACAGGTTTTTCCGAATCAGATTTTTTCTCAGGTATTTTATTAATGGTAACATAATCTGTCGAAACCCAGCCAACTAGCCCGTTCCAATCAATTTTCGCCCATTCGCCACTTTCTTCAATCAGATTAGCTTGTTTACCCGTTGATAGTTGCCCAAGAACTGCAGAAGAAATATCGGGTTCCGTGCGAATATTAAGACGATCAACCTGTGAAATAACGGTTTTATCAATCGTTTGTTTAGCATTTATAGGAGCAGTTAGCCATGATGCTACCCAACCTTCGTCATTGCCTGTTTTTACTTGAATCCAGTCTCCTTCTCGACCAATAGAAGTTAAGGAATCACCCTCTTCTAACGTTGTAATAATGGGATAGGACAGTCCTGGTCCCTCACGTAAATGAAGAATTGTCCCCGTCACTTTTAAATCACTGGTGTCGGCAAACGCACTTTGAACATTAATTTTACTTGGAATGGCAATCGTTAACATTAGCAAGAAGATGATCATGATATGTAAAAGTTTTGTCCTCATCAAATTCCTCCTATTCCTTGTGCTATTTTACCATGCTTTAGTAATAGAATTCGTGGGAAAATGGTAATGGAATTTGTTGTTTTCGCAACTGTTTCGTTAAAAATACAAAAACAGTTGACATTGTCTCTCGTTGTGACTAACATAAGGGGTAATTA
Organism: Lysinibacillus sp. NPDC047702; assembly: GCF_050272555.1. Classification (NCBI taxonomy): domain Bacteria; kingdom Bacillati; phylum Bacillota; class Bacilli; order Caryophanales; family Bacillaceae; genus Lysinibacillus; species Lysinibacillus sp. NPDC047702. Next base: position 15,500 of record NZ_JBNNMG010000050.1, read on the forward strand.
AAAAATGATTCACTGCTTATGACCAAGCAAGTAGCGTATACCTCTATTGGAAAAGAGAGGGAAAGACCTAGGCTGCAATCTTTCCTACAAAAACGTATAACGTGAACAACACTTGAGAGGCTTTTTTCTGAAAAGTAAAACTTAGTAGGAAAAAACGGAATCGGCCGTTATCCGATTATGAGGAGGACGCTCGTTGTTAAGCGCGTCAACTAGGGTGGAACCGCGGAAGCTTCTATAGCTCTCGTCCCTTGCAATATGCAAGGAGACGGGAGCTTTTTTGTTTCTAAAAAATTGGGGTCCGCTCAATTGGGGGAGAGTCTCTCAAAAGCGAATCGACTCAATTTGAGAGAAGAGTCGCTTAAAAGGGGGAGAATCTGCTCACCTAAGAGAAAGAACTTCGTTTAAACGAGCAGGTACTCAAAAATCTTTCATAAGCAATCAATAGAGGAGGTAGTTATATGAGTTTTAAGGTACCACGTGGGACGCAGGATATATTGCCGGGGCAATCAGAGAAATGGCAAAAAGTCGAAGCGATTATTCGAGATATTTGTCATGTTTATCGTTATAACGAAATCCGTACACCTATTTTTGAGCAAACAGATTTATTTGCACGTGGTGTTGGTGAAACAACTGATGTTGTACAAAAAGAAATGTATACCTTTGAGGATCGTGGTGGGCGTTCATTAACGCTACGTCCTGAAAACACAGCTGGTGTAGTTCGAGCCTATGTTGAGCATAAAATGTTCGGTGCTCCTGATCAGCCAGTTAAGCTATCCTATATAGGACCTATGTTCCGTTATGAGCGTCAGCAAGCTGGACGTTATCGTCAATTTGTTCAATTTGGAGTGGAGGCAATTGGTTCAGCTGATCCAGCTATTGATGCTGAAGTGATTGCACTAGCCATGGATGTTTATGAATCAGCAGGCTTAAAGGATTTAAAATTAGTCATCAATTCACTTGGCGATAAAGTTACACGCGATACACATCGTACGGCACTGCTCCAGCATTTTGAACCACATATTCATGAATTTTGTACAGATTGTCAAAATCGATTACAAAAAAATCCATTGCGCATCCTAGACTGTAAAGTGGACCGTGAGCATCCATTAATGAATTCTGCACCAGCATTAACGGATTTCCTAACTGAGGAATCAGCAGCCTATTTCGCTCAAGTTAAAACGTATTTAGATATTTTAGGTATTTCATATGAGGTTGATCCAAATCTTGTGAGAGGTCTTGATTATTACAATCATACGACATTTGAAATTATGTCAACAGCTTCTGGCTTTGGCGCTATTACGACTCTTTGTGGTGGAGGGCGCTACAATGGACTAGTCGAAGAAATTGGTGGACCAGATGTACCGGGAATCGGTTTTGCATTAAGTATTGAGCGTCTTTTACTAGCTCTTGAAGCCGAGGGAGTTGAATTAGACACAGCATCAGGTCTTGATGTCTATATGATTGCAATGGGTGATGAAGCGAAGCTAAAAGCAGTAGAATTAACAAGTACCTTCCGCGCCAAGGGCATTGCCACTGAGATGGATTATTTGGATCGCAAAATGAAGGCACAAATGAAATCCGCTGACCGTTTAGGTGCAAAATATACGATTGTTCTAGGAGAAACAGAGCTTGAAGAGCAAGTGGCTGCTGTTAAACATATGGAATCAGGCGAACAACAAAAAGTCGCTTTCTCAGAATTAGTAAATTACCTATTAAAACAATAAATGAACACAAGCATCATCATATTGCCAAGATCGGAATTGATAGACAAAGGCATTATCTGTCCAATTACTGATGAATCATACTTTTCATTTTGGACAGATAATGTTTAACAAAAAACGAAGATTCCTTGGCAGCAATTCACTACTTAGTAGGAAATGTATACTACATAAGTAAATAAATCATTTGGAGGAATTGTTAAAATGGCTACAAGAACACATGCTAGTAACGAATTATCAGAAGTGTTACAAGGCGAAAAAGTCGTATTAAAAGGTTGGGTACAACGCCGCCGTGACCTAGGTGGTTTAATTTTTATTGATCTACGTGATCGTACTGGCATCACACAGGTTGTTTTTAGTCCTGATGTTGCTGAGGCACATGCTTTAGCAGATAAAGTACGTAGTGAATATGTTATTGAAGTGGAAGGGACAGTTATCCTTCGAGCAGAAGATCAAATTAATCCAAATGTGCCAAATGGAAAAATTGAGGTAGAGGCATCGAAATTAATTGTAATTAATACAGCAAAAACACCGCCATTCCAAATCGAAGACCGTACGGATGTTTCTGAAGATCTACGTTTAAAATACCGCTATTTAGACCTTCGTCGTCCAGTTATGTATGATACATTCAAGCTGCGTTCAGATGTAACACGTACAATTCGTAATTTCTTACAAAACGAAGATTTCCTAGAAGTGGAGACACCAATTTTAACAAAATCTTCTCCAGAGGGAGCTCGTGACTATTTAGTACCCTCACGTGTCCATGAAGGTGAATTTTATGCATTGCCGCAATCACCACAGTTATTTAAACAATTATTAATGGTGGCAGGCTTTGAGAAATACTTCCAAATTGCACGCTGCTTCCGTGATGAAGATCTACGAGCTGACCGTCAGCCAGAGTTTACACAGGTCGATATTGAAACAAGCTTTTTAACACAAGAAGAAATTTTAGAAATGAATGAACGCTTAATCCAAGCTGTTATGAAGGAAGTTAAAGGTATTGATATTCCTGCTCCGTTCCAACGCATGAAATATCAAGAGGCAATGGACCGTTACGGCTCAGATAAACCTGACGTACGTTTTGGCTTAGAGCTTGTTGCTTTAAATGATATTTTTGATGGCTGTGGTTTTAAAGTATTTGCTGATACAGTAGCACAAGGAAAACAAGTAAAAAGTATTAATATTAAAGGTGCTGCAGATAGATACTCTCGTAAAGATATGGATGAATTAACAAAATTCGTTGGTATTTATGGAGCAAAAGGTCTTGCTTGGTTAAAGGTAACAGAGGAAGGCTTAAATGGTCCGATTGCGAAATTCTTTGATGAAGCATTAGCAAGTGCATTAATAGAGCGTATGAAAGCAGAAGTTGGAGATATTCTAGTATTTGTTGCTGATCAAGCATCTGTAGTAGCTGCTTCTCTTGGTGCGCTTCGTACGAAATTAGGCCATGACTTAGACTTGATTGATGAATCTCAATTTGCTTTCCTATGGATTACAGATTGGCCACTATTGGAATACTCTGAGGAAGATGGTCGCTACAAAGCAGCACATCACCCGTTTACACGTCCATTTGATGAGGATATTCCATTAATGGAAACTGATCCTTCTGCTGTACGTGCACAAGCCTACGATATCGTATTAAATGGCTATGAGCTTGGTGGAGGCTCACTTCGTATTTATGAGCGTGAGTTACAGGAAAAAATGTTCGCATTACTTGGTTTCTCAGAAGAGGAAGCAAAAGCTCAATTTGGCTACCTATTAGAAGCATTTGAATACGGTGTGCCACCACATGCAGGTCTAGCATTTGGTCTTGACCGCTTCGTCATGATACTAGCAGGTCGCAACAATTTACGTGACACAATTGCATTCCCGAAAACAGCAAGTGCTAGTTGCCTATTAACAAATGCACCAAGTGCTGTTTCTTCAGAACAATTGGATGAGTTAAATTTAGCGATTAAAGCATTTAAAAGATAAATAGTACTTCTAAATACCTGGATTCTCTAGCAAAAAATGTTGGGAATCTAGGTATTTTTTGCGTTTTCGCAGTAATTTATATTTTAATTGAAAAAATCGTTTGAATTATCTGAAATATGATGTTATGATAGCTGTAATACGAATCCTGATGTGTTTGTTTATCTGCTGATTCTACCTAACAGTTTTGACCGAACATTATAGAATTGGGAGCCTTCATTTTGTAGTCGCAAACATGCCCTAACAAGGAGCGGGACGTTTAAAACTGCAAAGCGGGCACCCCCCTGCGAATTGCGGGTTCAAAACGAATGTTTCTTGGCATTACGGCACAATCGGGATTCGTCAATACATAATGAAACAAAAGGAGCATGTATTGCTCTTTTTTTTATTGCTCAAAAAAGCGAAAAGGCTAGTGAATCATCAAGTTTTAAAGGAAAATTTAGAAAATATGAAAAAATTACTTTTTATTTTTGTGAAAGCGGCATATAATTGGTATAGACAACTATACCAAGATAGATTGGTATAGTTGTTTGCTTCAACAATGCTCCTTCATAAGGGAATAAAGGGGGTGACTCATTGAAGGGGACACTATTAATTTCAAATGTTACGATTGTCAATCACGATAAGATGCCATTTAAGGGCAATTTGCTGATTGACAATAAAAAGATCATAAAAATAAGTCATGCATTATCCGATAGCGCTCAGCATTATATTGATGGCAAAGATAAAAATTGGTTCTTGCTTCCTGGCTATATTGATATGCATATTCATGGTTCTGCCGGTCACGATACAATGGATGCAACCCCATCTGCCTTACATCAAATAGCTCGTTCTTTAGTAAAAGAGGGTGTAACAGGATTTCTTGCTACTACAATGACACAATCAATAGAAGCAATTGAAAGCGCTTTAGCCAATATTGCAATTTTTGAAAATAGTGAGGATGAAGCAGGCTTATTAGGAGTCCATTTAGAGGGACCATACGTTTCCAAAAAAAGGGCAGGTGCTCAGCCAGTAGAATACATTATACTACCCTCCATCGAGCAATTTGCAGCATGGCAAAAAATAAGTAACCAACGCATCAAACAAATAACGATTGCCCCTGAGGTAGAGGGAGGCTTTGCCTTTCTTGAATCGTTAAAGAACTCACAGGTAATACCTTCTATAGGACATTCTGATGCAACCATTGAGGATGTGGAGAGGGCAGTTGTCCTTGGTGTAAGGCAGGCTACACATTTATATAATCAAATGCGTCCTTTTCATCATCGCAATCCAGGTGTCGTAGGAGGCGTGTTAGTAGAGGATGCGGTGAAGGTTGAAATCATTGCAGATTTTGTGCATAGTCATCCTCAGGCTGTCAAGCTGGCGTATCGGACTAAGGGAGCTCAAGGAATAATTTTAATTACCGATGCAATGCGAGCGAAAGGCTTACAGTACGGTAATTTTGATTTAGGTGGTCAAACCGTTCATGTTTCTAAGGAAGGGGCACATTTGACTAATGGAGCCTTAGCTGGCAGCGTGTTAACGATGGAACAAGCAGTGAAAAATATGAAAGCGATCACAAATTGCTCCTGGCAGGAAATTGTTGCAATGTCCTCTACAAATGCTGCTAAGCAATTACAGCTTACAACAAAGGGGCGTATCGCAGAAGGCTTTGATGCAGATTTTGTATTACTTGATGAAAAATTAAATGTGCAAAAAACTATTTGTCAAGGTAAAGTTGTATTTGAGAAATGAAAGTAAAGAGGCGATAAGGATGGTGCAAGACTTGTTAGATAAAAATTCTCATATACCTATCTATATACAAATAGAAGAGATTATTAAACAACGCATTTATTTAGAAGAATACAAGATTGGAGAAAACATTCCTTCTGAACGTGAGCTTTCGACGCAATTTGATGTCAGTAGAATGACTGTTCGTCAATCTATTACAAACTTAGTGAATAGTGGCTTACTGTATCGTGAAAAAGGAAGAGGCACCTATGTAGCTAATCCGAAATTGGAGCAGCCATTAAAGGGATTAACGAGTTTCACAGAAGACATGCGGGCTAGAGGGATGGAACCAAGCAGTAGGGTTCTACGCTTTGAAAAAATTGTACCTCCAGTCGATGTGGCAGGAGATTTAATGTTAGAGCCTGGCGAAGAGGTATTCTTTGTAGTGCGAATTCGTAATGCGGATTCTAAGCCAATGGCAATCGAAAGAACATACATTCCAGTAAAAGTGTATCCCGAGTTAGATGAAAAGAAAATTATGGGGTCATTGTATGCTTTGATTGAAGCAAAATTCCATCAAAAAATTGGTAATGCTATTCAACAAATGGAGGCAGCTATTGTAACAAAAGAGGATAGTAAATTTTTGCAAATTAATCATACAGCACCTGTCTTAATTATTAAACGTACAAGTTATTTATCAGATGGGGTTCCGTTTGAGCTTGTGCGCAGTACTTATCGAGCTGATCGATACAAATTCATTAGTGAAATTAAAAGGTGATACTATGTATGCATACTTTCAAGAAATACAAAGGTTAATGCAAACCGTACAAGAGCAAGAACATGCTCGTATAACTGAAGCTGCGCAGTTGATTGTACAACGGCTTCAACGTGGCGGGATTGTGCAATTATTTGGTTGTGGTCATTCTCAGCTTTTAGCACAGGATGCATTTTATCGTGCGGGTGGTCTTGTGCCTGTACGTCCGATTATTATTGAACCTTTAACATTACATGCAGGTGCTATAACATCATCCAAAAATGAAAAGGATCCGACGATTATAGATCAGTATAAGGAGCAATTTGACTTTTATGAAAATGATGTATGTATCGTCATCTCCACTTCAGGACGAAATTCTGCACCTATTGATGCAGCAATTCTAGCGAAACAATCAGGGATACTCGTTATGTCACTGCAATCTCTTAAATACCATGATCAGCCCTCGCGTCATCCAAGTGGAAAACGCTTAGAGGAAATAGTGGATATTATGATGAACACACATACACCAATAGGCGATGGTGTACTAAACTACAATGAAATTCAATTTGCACCCGCTTCCACAGTGATTGGGTCATTTATTTTAAATGCATTATTTAGTGAAGTGATAAAGAATATGGCAAGCGAAGGAAGTGTATTACCAGTTTTTGAAAGCAATAATGTTGAATCCAATCGGTCTCATAATGAGGCTTTGATGGCTAACTATCAACATCGGATTAACTTTAATTGAAAAACGGAGGGGATATCGATGAAAAAGATGTATAAAATAACAGCGCCAGAGGGACTACATGCTAGACCTGCAGCATTACTTGTAACTGCTGTTACACCATTTGAATGTGATGTTGCCTTAACGTATAAGGAAAAATCGGTAAATTTAAAATCAATTATGGGTGTTATGGCTCAGGGAGTAGCTTCAGGAGGAATTGTAGAAATTTCAGCAGAGGGGCCTGATGCAGAGAAGCTTTTTCAAACGGTTACAGAAGTATTCATTTCTAAAGGAATTGGTGAGGAATGCTAGAAATACAGGGAATAGCTGTGTCTGACGGCATCAGCTTTGCAAAGGCATATTGTTTAAAGGATTCCGATTTATCGTTTGAAAAAGTAACTGTTTTGGATGTACAAGAAGAACTAGAACGATTTAATGCTGCTTTGGGGAAAGCAAAAAAGGAGCTTCAAGAAATTTATGAAATGGCTCAGGGCAAATTTGGTGCAGACAAGGCAGCAATTTTTACAGCACATTTATTAGTGTTAGAAGATCCAGAAATGATTGCCGCCATTGAGTCGAAAATTCTAGCAGGTGTGAATGCAGAGTCTGCCTTAGATGAAGTGGCGAATATGTATATCGAGATGTTTGAGGGAATAGACAATATTTATATGCAGGAGCGAGTGGCAGATATCAGAGATGTCTCTAAACGAATATTAGGGCATTTACTAGGCATTGAAATGGTAGATATTAATCGTTTAAACTCTGATGTTATCATTGTTGCGGCAGATTTAACACCCTCTATGACTGCAATGCTAGATACGAAATATGTAAAGGGATTTATAACGGATATTGGTGGCAAAACGTCACATTCTGCTATACTGGCACGAACATTAGAGATTCCAGCGGTGGTAGGAACAAAAAATGCTACACAAGTTATTCAACAAGGAGTTTCAATTATTTTAGACGGCACAAATGGCAAAATTATTGTGAACCCTACCTCAGAAATATCAAGCTTTTACAAGCAGCTGCAAACACAGCATATAGCAGCATATGAAGAGCTTCTCCAGTACCGTTCGTTGGCAAGCTTTAGCGCAGATGGATGCGCTGTGGAAATAGCCGGTAATATTGGCAAACCAGAGGATGTAGATGTAATCCTAAATGTCGGTGGTGATGGTATAGGTCTTTTTCGAACGGAATTTTTATATATGGGACGTCAGGAGCTACCTTCAGAGGAGGAGCAGTTTCAAGCCTATAAAAGTGTACTTGATAAAATGCAGGGAAAGCCAACCATTGTTCGGACCTTAGATATTGGCGGCGATAAGCATCTACCTTATTTAAAACTACCAACAGAAATGAACCCTTTTCTTGGCTATCGAGCGATTCGAATTAGCTTAACACAGCACGATATTTTTCGCGTACAGCTTCGTGCATTATTAAGGGCAGGTGCCTATGGTCATTTAAAGATAATGTTTCCAATGATTGCAACTTTAGATGAATTTCAAAGAGCTAAGGCAATTTTTTTGGAGGAACAGCAACATTTAAAAAATAATGGCTATTTAGTCGCTGAAAACGTAGAGCTTGGCATAATGATTGAAATCCCATCAGCAGCCATTATTGCTGACATTTTTGCTAAAGAAGTAGACTTTTTTTCGATTGGCACAAATGATTTAATTCAATACACATTAGCGGCAGATCGCATGAATGAAAATGTGTCTTATTTATACCAGCCATATCATCCGGCCGTTTTAAGATTAATTAAAAACGTTATTGATGCAGCCCATCGGCAAGATAAATGGGTAGGTATGTGTGGTGAAATGGCGGCAGATGAAATAGCCATACCGATTTTACTAGGACTGGGATTAAATGAGTTTTCAATGAGCGCCTCTTCTATTCTAAAAACGCGTGCGCATATTGCTAAGCTTTCAAAGCAGCAATTAATGCGACATATTGAGCGCATTTTATTACTCTCTACAGCGGATGAGGTGAAGGCGTATGTTCAAAGGCACTTAAGTCTGTGAATTTCGAGAATATTCAGTATTGAATGGGGGGTGATCTGTTTATGAATATAAAAATAATTCCACCAGAAGATTATTTTCAGGTACATCAACTAAGAGATTATTGTTTTCCTAATAAATATATAGGAGCACGTAGGGAGGATTTTCAATACTGGATTGAGCATAGTACAGCGATAGGGGCTTATGATGCACAGAAGATAGTCGGTCAGCTATTAATATTACCTCTTAATATAACTGTACATGGGAATAGTTATGCTATGGGAGGAATTGGCTTTGTAGCAACCTATCCAGAATATCGGCAGCAGGGGATTATTAAAAGGCTGATGACAGAGGCACTCTTGAAAATGAGAGAAAACGGGCAATCCGTATCTGTCTTAGCCCCATTTTCTGTTTCCTTTTATCGTTACTTTGGCTGGGAACTATTTTTTGAAAAACTACATTACTCCATTCCGCAAATGCTGTTTCCTACCTTTGGAAAACAACTAGACATTATTAAGCGAATGAGCTTTGAATGGAAAGATAATGACCTTTATCGTGAGATTAGAGATTTTCATAATGCACAGGCACTTATTCGTAATGGAAGTATGCTGCGGGATGATGCTTGGTGGCAAAGAATAGAGAGAAGGATGCCAGACAGTCATTTGGCAGCCTACTTTAAGTCTGATAAAGTGGCAGGCTATGTTCGTTATACCATACACAATGAGATATTTGAGATTCATGATTTTATAGTGGAGGATTTGCTGGCAGAACAAGCAATTTGGCGCTTTATCACATCACATTCTGCAAGTGTCAATAGCATTAAGGGAACTACCTCTAACAACGATTACTTTGGTTTTCATTTTAAAGAACCACAGTTTAAAAGAGAGGTTGTTCAGGATATCATGATTCGAATAGTAGATGTATTGTCTTTTATGCAGCAATATTCGTGGCAGGAAATTCAGGAGCCGTTGTATGTGCATATAGAAGATTCTTTCTGTGAATGGAATGGGCATATCTTCAAAATAAATAAAGATGGAAATGTTTCAATAGCAGAGACTAATTCAATCCCTGAGATGCATATGTTAGCATTACCAATCAATCTTTTTTCAGCCATGATGGTAGGATACCTTTCTGTAATGGAAGCGGTTAAATATGCCCATCAACAGCCAACAAAAGAGATTATTGAAAAATGGCAGCTTGCAATACCTACTGAGAAACCTGCCTTTTATGAGTATTTTTAATGGGTTCTACAGATAAAACACAAAATTTTTTTAAACTTTTTTCTGGACTATACCAGTTTGGAAAATCCTTTTATTTGCCTGAAACAGGGTTATAGCCCAATTTTTGAAACCCTTTTCTAATGAGGGAAATAGTGTAAAAAGTGTATTGTGGTATATACCAATTGATGCTATTCTCAACTTAAGTAAGCGATTTCAAGGAAAGATAACAACGATTTTTGCTAGCTAGAATGATCATATTAAAATTTAAAAGGAGTGCTGAAAATGAAAAATATTATGCTAGTTTGTGTAGCAGGAATGAGCACAAGTTTATTAGTGTCAAAGATGCAGAAAGCTGCACAGGATCAAAATATAGAGGCAGATATTTATGCAATTGCTGAGGGGGAAGTTGAAAAAGTATTAGCTACGAAAATGCCTGATGTGCTTTTATTAGGTCCCCAAGTACGTTACTTAAAGGGATCCTTTGAAAAAAAATTTAAGGATATGAATTTTGCGATTGATGTCATTAATATGGCTGACTACGGCATGATGAATGGTGAAAATGTCTTGAAGCAGGCATTAACGCTAATTGGTTAAGGGGGCAAAGTCGATGGAAGAAACTGCATTAATGGCATCCATAATGGGCTTGATTGTGCATAGTGGCAATACAAAAAGTGAATGCATGGAAGCCATTCAACTAGCAAAAAAGGGGCAGATTATTGAAGCAAAAGACAAAATAAAGCTTGCTAATGATGCTTTGATTGAAGCACATCATTCTCAAACAGCTTTATTGTCACAAGAGGCAAGGGGCGAAAAAGTAGAAGTATCCATGCTACTAATACATGCACAGGATCATTTAATGAATGCTATAACATTTCGTGATTTAGCTGTGGAAATGATAGAGCTATATGAACGAATCAAAGGGGAGTAGCATCGAATTTTGATGTCCAAATAAAGAATAAAGGGAGTGTGTGAAATGTTCCGTTTTTTAGAAGAAAAATTTGTGCCAGTTGCTGCTAGAGTAGGGAATCAACGTCATTTAGTTGCCATTCGTGATGGATTTATTACAATCATGCCATTGACAATTGTTGGATCACTTGCGGTTCTTGTTAATCATTTGCCTATCAAATTCTACCAAAATGCACTCGATGCTATCTGGAAGCATGAAACTTGGACACAGTGGGGCAGCAATGTTTGGGGAGCAACATTCGGAATTCTCTCTCTGTTATTAGCTTTTACAATTGCTTATAATCTTGCGAAAAGTTACGACAAGGATGGACTTTCTGCCGGTGTAATCAGCTTTTCAAGTTATTTGACGTTTGGTACATTTGGTGAAGGTGGATTAACAGGGTTAACGACAGGTACAGGTGGTATATTTATTGCCATTATTATTGCGTTGCTGTCAACTGAATTATTCTGTAAATTGACTGGCAATCCTAAGCTGTTAATAAAAATGCCAAATGGAGTACCGCCAGCTGTTTCAAAATCCTTCGCTGCATTATTACCTGCTATTATTACAATTGGTTTAATTGCTCTAGTTCGTACAATTATTTCGGCAGGCTTTGATATTCCTGATATTGTCGGTTCATTTTACTCAGCCGTTCAAGAGCCGTTTATGGGCTTAACAAATTCATGGATTGCGGCTTTACTTTTAGCATTCATTCCTACGTTTTTATGGACTTTAGGTGTTCATGGTGCTAACATCATCGAACCATTTATGCAAACAATTAATTTACCAGCGATTGAAGAAAATGTGAAGGCAATTTCAGCTGGGGAAGTAGCACCATATATCGTAAATAAACCATTCTTTGATGCCTTCATCAATATGGGGGGATCGGGTACAACAATAGCACTTATTATTGCTATTTTTCTTTTCGCTAGAAAGAATAAACAATATAATACCGTCGGAAGTTTGTCGGCGGCACCAGGGATTTTCAATATTAATGAACCATTACTTTTCGGTCTTCCAATCGTGTTAAATCCAGTGTTATTTGTACCGTTTATTTTGACGCCAATGGTTAACGTAACCATTGCTTTCTTTGCAACGAAGTGGGGCTTTGTGCCAGCAGCTACGGTTTCACCCCCATGGACAACGCCACCGATTATTAATGGATTCTTAGCAACTCAATCTTGGCAAGGAGCTGCCCTTAGTATTGTCTTAATTGTAGTCGCAGTATGTATTTATTTACCGTTCATTTCGATGGCAAACCGTATGGCAAAGCAAAATGAGCAGCGAGCTGCTGAAGCAGAGGCTCAAAGTAAACAGTCTGTAACACAATCAGATATTCAAAAAGTAGAAGTGTAATGACTGATTAACGGAGGTATTTGAATTGAGAAGATTAGGAATATCACTATATCCTCAGCATAGTACACTTGACCAAATGAAGCATTATGTGCAGCTTGCTCATGACAATGGCTTTGATCGAATATTTACTTGTCTGATGTCGTTAAATAACAATCAGGAGCGGCAAAAATTACAGAAAATGAATAAATTTGCGCAGCAGCTTGGCTTTGATATATCTGCTGATATTGCACCAGCAGTCTTCGAAGACTTAGGCTTAAGCTATAAGGATATCAGCTATTTTAAAGAACATTTTCATTTAGCGGCTTTACGCTTAGATATGGGGTTTTCTGGTCAAGAAGAAGCTTTTATGTCACTTGATGCAAGTAATATAAAGGTAGAATTAAATATTAGTAATGGTACTAAGTATGTAGAAAATATATTATCCTACCAACCAAATAAAGATAATATTATTGGCTGTCACAATTTTTATCCAAGACGTTTTACTGGTCTTTCTCGTCAGCATTTTTTAACAACCTCTAAACTATTTAAAATGAATCATATTCGCACAGCTGCTATGATTTCATCACAGCACGCAAAATATGGTCCTTGGGAGCAAACTGAGCATGGCTTGCCAACATTAGAAGAGCATCGGCATCTGCCAATTACTGTGCAAGCGAAGGATTTATGGCACACAGGATTAATTGATGATTGTATTATTGGGAATATGTATGCCTCGGAGGAAGAGCTTTATGCCTTAGGGCAATTAAATCGCCAAAAGCTTGAGCTCAAAGTTGTATCCTCTGCTGAAACATCTGTTTTAGAAGAAGCGGTTCTGTTTAAGGAGCCTCATTTTAACCGTGGAGATGTATCAGAATATGTGATTAGAAGTACACAATCTCGCGTTAAATATAAAAATGGTGACTTTCCTGCACATGATACAAATCCATTGAAACTGGGTGATGTAACCATTGATAATAATCTGGATATTCGTTATAAGGGGGAACTGCAAATTGTGTTGAAAGAAATACCAAATGCTGGTTCAACAAATATAGTAGCCAGAGTTGTCAAGGAAGAACAATTTTTACTAGCACATATTCAGCCATGGGAATCATTTGGCTTTACGAGATGATAGTGAAAAGGGAAAGGGATTGAGAGATCAATCCTTTTTTCTTTATGAGGAAAGGGGTAAAAATTATGTATGTTTTAGCGATAGATGGTGGAGGCACAAAAACATCTGCGGTCCTGTGTGATGAACATGGAAATATTTATGCCAAAGTAGTGACTACTCGCAGTAATCCGACAGCAATGGATCTTCATTATTTTGAGTCAACAATTCATACTATCATGCAAAACTTACAACAGCAGAACCCTCAAGTATTTTCGGCTGTACATAGTTGTTTTGCTGGTATGGCTGGAGTAAAGGAGCTTCAGGCAGAGAGAACTGTAGAGGAAATATTACGGCAATATGTTTCAAAAACTGCAATTATTTCTATTGACAATGATGCAATAATTGCCCTTTATGCTGGAACGCTTGGTCAGGCGGGCATTGTTCAAATAGCAGGGACTGGCGCCATAACAATGGGCTACGATCAACAGCAAAATTTTCAACGTGTGGGAGGCTGGGGGTATCTTTTTGATGATGAGGGTAGTGGATATGATATAGGTATCCAAGCGTTAAAGGCGATTTTTCAAGGCTATGATGGCAGAGGAAGAGCAACTGCTTTAACAGATGCAGTATTGCATTATTTTGCTATAGCTAATGTACCACAATTAATAGAATGTATTTATGGAGAAGAGCATCCACGTACAGTTGTTGCACCATTGAGCAAATATGTTGTTGCGATGGCTAATCATGGTGATGAAGTTGCCCATAAAATTTTAGAAGATGCTTGCCAAAAGTACTATAGCGCGATTAAAGCCTGTTATAAACAAATGATTTGGGGAAAAGAGCATGTGCCTGTTGTCTTAGCAGGGGGAGTTTTTAATAATGAAGATTATTTTCTACCTAAGTTGCAGCAGCTCGCAATTGCTGATGACCTTCCATTGCAATTTATAAAACCGCTGCTACCACCAATTGGGGGAGCAGTCATTGCAGCTTTTAAAGAAATGAATATTCAGCCTGGTACCGATTTTATAGAAAATTTTCAAAAGAAAGATGAATAACTAGAAAATTAATCGTGTAAAACTAGGGGCAATTGAAAGGTATTTCCTTCAATTGCCCCTTATAAGTGTTGAATATTTTTTAGTTATAATTTTCACTTGAAGAATAACATGATAAAATGTAATATAGATTTGATTTTATCTTAGTATTTAACTAGGTTTACTAATAAAGTGTGGATCTCACCCCACTGATAGAGCAAAAGGTAAAGCCTTCATATCCTACTGCCTTCAACGAATAGGGCTTTTATGGACAGTGAATCACCCTTTACTTAAAGATTTGTATCTGACATTGCGAATTCGGTACAGATTAATTACTGCATATGTATATTGATAAAAAATTATAACAGACGGAGAGTGTAAGAATGTTACATCAATTTTCACGTAACGAGCTCGCGATAGGAACAGAGGGTCTCGAAAAATTAAAAAATACAACGGTTGCCATACTTGGAGTAGGTGGCGTTGGGTCATTTGCAGCTGAGGCATGTGCACGAAGTGGAATAGGACGCATTATTTTAGTGGACAAGGATAATGTTGATATCACGAATGTAAATCGCCAATTAGTTGCTTATCTTTCGACAGTAGGTAAATCGAAATCAGGTGTTATGAAAGAGCGAATTGTAGATATTAATCCACAATGTGAAGTAATTGATATGCATATGTTTTACACAGAAGAAACATATGAAGAATTTTTCGCACAAGGCATTGATTATGTGATTGATGCAAGTGATACAGTAATGTATAAAATTCATATAATGAAGGAATGCTTAAAGCGTAATATTCCTATTATTTCAAGTATGGGTGCAGCAAATAAAATGGACCCTACTCGCTTCCAAATTGCAGATATTTCAAAAACACATACAGATCCGCTAGCAAAGATTATTCGTACAAAATTACGCAAGGAAGGTATTCATAAAGGAATAACAGTGGTATTCTCCGATGAAAGTCCGATTGTAGTTCGACCAGATGTCGTTGAGCATGTTGGGAAGCCTGATGCAGCTATTCGCAAAGCAAAAATGCCCCCATCTTCAAATGCGTTTGTACCTTCTGTCGCAGGTTTAATTGCAGCGAGCTGGGTAGTGAATACAATCTTAAAAGATGTAAAAATCACTCGTGTGCAGGGATAATGCTAGATAATAGTAACTTTCTCCTCATGATGTAAGCAAAAAAGAACAAAATTGAACCATTTGATAGAAGTAGCTGTCTCAATTGACTTTGGAGGCAGTTACTTTTTCTGTGTTACAATAGGAACGTTGTAAAAAAAAGGAGGCGGTTAATAGTGGAACAAATCTACCAAATGGAATACAGAGGTTTAAATTTGTTCGATGAAATCAGTTCGGTGGAACTTGCTATTGATGAACAAGGGCAAACAATACATATTTTTGATACTGGACAGGTTGTGAGCCCTATTTTTAATTTTGATGTTTCTGCTTATGAGCTATCAGAGGGTTTTTACAAAATGGCAGATATACTTCGCCATAAGCGTATATTGACAAATTATCAACAGGATAGTGAATGGACGCTAAGTGAATGGCTCATAACAAACAACGCTTATTTTTATAGTCCAAAACAAAGAATAAAAAAATATGTCCAGGGAAGCATTATAGAAATTGTTGATCGTACGAAGGAGCAATTTTTATTTGAGGAATATGTACAAAGGATTTAATTCTATCAAAATAGATCATCTTACGTACACAAAAATGCTATTAATTCACGAATTTGTCTTATTTTCTTCATGTCCACACTTCTTGATTTGGTTTATTGCTATAATTTGAATAATTCCAATTGATAATAGATCGATTTGTTTGGAATGTACAGGACTGCTTAGGGGAGTAGGAATGGCGTTTAGAAAACAAATGAGAACATGGGAGAGTGGTAAAATGGAAATTCAAGTAATTCGTGATCATTTAGATATTGTAAAACTTCAAGAAAAGATGGATGCTATTGTATTTGACTATTTGGATACGTCTAATAATTATCCAAAAGCTATGAGAGAACTAAATCCTTTATATATACAGGTCACTACATTTTATAAAGAGTATGTTGCTAATAGGGCAGGTGAAATACCAGATGCCAATACATACTGGCATTTGTTTATAGATTGTAGTGCAAAATTATGCTATTTTTTAGCCGCATCAACCTATTATTCTTCCAATGCGTTACAAAAAACGCCAGAGAAAGTCGAGCAATTATTAACTATCGCTGCCTATTCACTACCTAGTATCGAACAGGAGGAGAACGGACAATTACTATTTGCCATTTTCGCTCTTTATAGTGAAGTTGTAAATGATGACGAGAAAGCGGATTCATTAAAAAATACAGTGCTTGATCAAAAAGGTTCGGTTAAACAATGTCTGCAGCATTTTAAACAATTTGTTGATAAAGAAATAGCGGAATAATTCTTTTATTACTTTTCAGAAAATAGAATACTCAACTAGAATCTGCTTACTTTCTGTGGTTAAGCCTTCTTACAAGTTTTGTGGTGTAAGGGGTGTATTTTTCCGAGGAAGTTTAGCGGATTTTTTTATAGAATTTACTTGATTCAGCCGATTTTTATTGTGCGAAAGCGAAGCGACAGCAACAGATCTTTATTGTGCGAAAGCGAAGCGACAGCAACACACACGACTTAGTGACCAACATCCCGTTGGCCCAAAGCCCCTGGTAGATGACAAGGATTTTGAGAAGGAACTTTTTGAGCGGGCTCGAAAAAATCTGGACGCAATTACGCTGGGGTGTAATTGGTTGCTACTTTAGTAAAAAAGGACTTTTTACTTAAAAGGTATTTATAGATCTTTGTCGAAATATAGTTGGAAAATAGGAAATTTATATGTTAGAAAGGGGGACTTTGAATGTTTATCAATGGTACAGAAATAGATTTGACGAACTTAGAAAAACCATTGCTATTGGTAAATGAGGATGAAGAGCTTTTGTTTCAACGGTTGATTCAGCCTACACTTGAATATGAGCTTATTCAATGTCAATTAGCGCTGTCCACAAGAAAATCGATCTCCCTTGTAAAGGATTTTTGGTTGGCTTTGTACAAGGGGCGAGAAAAATTATATATCAACAGCGGGCATGCAATGTTATACCCAATTCGTCTAATATTATTTGAGCTTGTGACACAGGCAGAACATTTTAAACGTTTGGCGAAAAAATCGTTAGGTGATGAATGCCTCTCTCTTATCTATGCTGTTGTCCTTTTACAATTTACCTTACAATGGCTGAAGGATAGATTTCAAAATAACAATGAAGTGTATGAAGCAATGAAATTATTATACAGAGCGACTGATGACTATTTAGATGAGGAGCAAGTTCCAATATCAAGGGAACATTTGATTGCCCAAGCAATTGCAGTGAAGGCAATTCGTTATGAGGTAAAGGAAAACGCCCAAGAGTTTGCGAGCTTACTTTATCAAACCTATAATTTTCTAAACCATTTACATGATAAAGTAAAGGAAAAAGAGGGGGATGAAACAAATTCTCTACCATCAATGAGGGATGTGGCAGATATTTTGAACTTATTTTATAGTGAGCGTTACACAACGGATAATCCCAGCTTTACAGGATGATTGCTTAAGCAGTCTGTCCTGTTTTTTTATGGAATATAAATGAATTAAAGCATTATTTTCTGAAATTTCTTTAAAATTATTTCTTTGATATATTATATATTCTATCATTACTTATCATTTTAACCTGTTTTTAAGTGGAGGGGTAATTTGATGTAAGGATATATTACATGAAATGGAGTGATAAATGTGAGTAAATTTAACTTGAATTCCGTAAAGGCGAATGTCCAATTATGGTGGAATTATCAATTAAATAAAAAGACAATACAAATGAAGGAAGAAATGTTTGAAGGTATTGCAAAAACACGAGTGGATTTACTAAAAAATTGGACATATGATCGCTGGGTATCACTTGAAAATAGGGCGCAGATCATTGCTCAAACAGAGCATCGATTCCTAGAATCCTTTTTACAAGAATCCAAGGAGAAAAGTACATATTTTACTGAATTATTTTTAATAGATTCAACACTAAAGGGCTTTGCTTCTAGTTATTCTCGGCATGCAGGTAAGATATATTCAGATGATAAGTAAGGCTATTCAACAAGTTATAGCAACAAAAGAGCCTTTATTATTTGGACCATTTATTGACCCTCTAACAGAGCACATAGGTGCCAAATCCTCTAAATTTCATGATGCGGTTACATTGTTATTTTTACAACCAGTTTTAGAGAAACAACAGTTACATAGTGTGCTAGTTGCTCGTGTACCAAATGATGTACTAGGTGATTTAATCCAACGTGAAGCGGGCCATATTTATCCGCAATCAGAGGATAATTATTTGTTTATGGCGCGTTCAGAAGCCCTTCTGAGTGCATTCGCATCAATATATTAATATTCTTCAAAAATCGTTCTGTTGTCATTATTTCCCTCCAAGAATTTAGAAACTTTCTCTTTTAATCAATTTCGCCTTGGCGTAATTGCGTACGGATTTTGAATTGGAATAATACCGATTGATGTGCACACGCCGTTATGGCTATGGTCTCAGGCTGGATTTCCTGCTTTGAAAGATTCTTAAAGATATGGAGATGTTAAAAGGACAATACATATTAGTGATATAACATATATTGTCCTTTTTTGAAATGCCTGATTTTCTGCGGATTATGAAATTATTTTTGTTCCTTATGGAAAGATTTAAGCTTTTCGTAGATGCCTGCCATTCGTTTTTCTTCACCAGCAATAACAGGCGTATAAAATTCAACACCAACAAGCTCGTCGGGTAAATACTGTTGATCAACCCAACCACCGAAAGTACCAATTGGGGTGTTATGTGGATATTGATAGCCCACATGTCCTAAATCTTTTGCTCCCTCGTAATGAGCATCACGTAAATGATGTGGAATATCACCTGTTTTTCCTTCGTGGATGCTAGCAATGGCAGCATCAATAGCTACAATAGCGGAATTGGATTTTGATGCTAGGCACATTTCGATCACAGCACTAGCAAGGGGGATACGAGCCTCAGGTAAGCCTAAACGCTCTGCTGCTTGAACGGCGGCAAGCATATGTGCACCGACATCTGGCTGTGCTAGTCCTATATCCTCATAAGCCATGACAAGTAAACGTCTGCTGACAGCGACTAGATCACCAGTTTCTAGTAAATGTGCTAAATAATATAGTGCGGCATTGGTATCACTACCTCGCACAGATTTTTGTAATGCAGATAGCAAATTGTAAAAATGAGATCCTTTTTTGTCACCATATACACCGATTCTTCCGATAAGATGTTTGATAATATGATCTGCCGCAATGGTTTGACCGTCTACCTCATCACTTGCATAATAAATGGATTCAAGCAATGTTAGTGCCTTGCGTGCATCTCCGTTAGCAGCACCGGCAATTTGTTCAATTTGTCCATCTGTTAAGATGAAATGCTGTTTGCCTAATCCGTGTTTTTCATCAGCGAGTGCCTTTTTCACAAGCTCCATCAGATTTTCCTGCGTTAGCCGTTTTAGTTGATAGATTTCTCCACAGCGAGAGCGAATCGCTGGATTGACATCATGATATGGATTCTCAGTAGTTGCTCCAATAAGTACAATGGAGCCATTTTCAACATGTGGTAGCAAAGTATCCTGCTGTAATTTATTAAAGCGATGAATTTCATCCAAAAAAAGTAATACTTTCCCTGAGATTCTTGCTTCCTGTACAATATCCTCAACGTCTTTTTTACCAGCACGTGTAGCATTCAGTGCAAAGAAGGGGAGTTTTGAGCTTCCAGCTATTGCATTCGCAATCGACGTTTTGCCAATACCAGGCTCACCGTATAAGAGCATAGAAGGAACATGCTCATTTTGAATCATTTTATAAAGAGCGGTAGTAGGACCAATAAACTCTTGATGACCGACAATTTCATCAAGACTTAATGGTCGCATGCGGTAAGCAAGTGGTTCGTTATGCATTAAAAATACCCCCTTTAAACGTAATGTATATGAGCTGAAATAAAGCGTCAACGTATTTTGTCAATCTGAATTAATGCACAATTATTAGTATATCATAACTATTCAAGAGTATTTCCGAGTTCTTCAAGAGGAGATTATGATATACTGTTGGTAGTATTTTTGACTAGACTAATTGAGGGTGATAAAATGAAAATTTCAACTAAAGGCCGTTATGGGCTAACGATTATGATTGAATTAGCAAAGCATTATGGAGAAGGTCCTATACCGTTACGTAAAATTGCCGCAGAAAAGGATTTATCGGAGGCATACTTAGAGCAATTAGTATCCCCGCTACGTAATTCAGGCTTAGTAAAGAGTGTGCGTGGTGCCTATGGTGGTTATATGCTAGCGAATCAACCAAGTGAGATTTCAGCAGCAAATGTAATTAGTGTTTTAGAGGGACCTATCCAGCCGGTTGAAGGAATTGAAAATGAGGAAGCACCTCAGCGAGAGCTATGGCTTCGCATTCGCGATGCTGTGAAAAATGTGCTGGATACAACTACTATTGAGGATTTAGCACAATATACTGAGGAAAATGTAGTGGAAGGCTATATGTTCTATATTTAATTAAGTTTAGGCTAAAGCATCATTATTCTTATTTGGTAGGGATACTGGTGCTTTAGCGCTTTTCGTACAAAGGAGTTTTCAACATGAATTCATATATTTATCTCGATCATGCGGCAACAGCACCTATGAATGATAAGGTCATCCATGCTATGACTGTTGCAATGCAGGATGTTTATGGAAATGCATCGAGTATTCATGGAGCAGGTCGAGAGGCACGAAAATATTTAGATGATGCACGTGAAGTATTAGCCAAATCAATTGGTGCTCAGCCTGGAGAAATTATATTAACAAGTGGTGGCACTGAGGCGGATAATACAGCAATACTGGGAACTGTTTATGCTCGAGCTAGTGAAGGGAAACATATTATTACTACACAAATTGAACATCATGCGGTGCTACACACATGTGAAAAGCTTGAGCGAGATGGCTTTGACGTAACCTATTTACCAGTTGATGAAATGGGACGTGTTTCTGTAGAAGATGTGCGGAATGCATTACGTGAGGATACAATTTTAGTTACGATTATGTATGGGAATAATGAGGTCGGAACAATTCAACCGATTGCTGAAATTGGTAAACTGTTACTAGAACATAAGGCCACTTTCCATACAGATGCAGTGCAGGCATACGGTTTAGAGACATTAAGTGTTGCTGATTTACATGTGGATTTACTAAGTGTTTCTGCGCATAAAATAAACGGTCCTAAAGGAATTGGCTTCCTTTACCAAAAAACGGGAACTCAGCTTGCTAGCTATGCTCTAGGTGGTCAACAGGAGAAAAAACGTCGTGCGGGTACTGAAAATGTACCTGCAATTATTGGTTTTGCGACAGCTGTTCAAATTGCAAATGACTTGCGTGAAGAGAAGCGAGCACTGTACAATCGCTTTAAGCAAATTATGCTTGATATTTTTACGCAAGAAAAGCTGACATACCATGTAAATGGAGATGTAGAAAATATACTTCCACATCTTTTAAATGTAAGTTTCACTGGTATGGAAGTAGAGTCATTCCTTGTAAATCTTGATATGGCAGGTATTTGTGTGTCAAGTGGCTCTGCTTGTACTGCGGGTTCCATTGACCCATCTCATGTTTTAGTTGCAATGTTTGGACAAGGAGCAGAAGAGTTACGTAACTCAATTCGTTTTAGCTTTGGGCAAGGTTTAACGGAAGAAGATATACGATATGCCGCTGAAAAAACAGCAGCTGTTGTGAAAAGGCTTGCGAAAAAATAAAGTATATAACGCTTAACTTATTTTATCTTCATTCAGCAGAAACTCCCGCCTTTACAGGTGGAGCAATTCAAAATCTGGACGCAATTACGCCAAGGCGAAATTGATGAAATTTCAAGAAAAGAAAAGGTGACCACAATGAAAGAAACACGTGACCCCTCACAAATTCGTGTTGTTGTCGGCATGTCAGGCGGGGTAGATTCTTCGGTTGCAGCATATTTGCTGAAACAACAGGGGTATGAGGTAATCGGGATATTTATGAAAAACTGGGATGACACAGACGAAAATGGCGTTTGTACAGCTACTGAAGATTATGATGATGTTATTAAAGTATGTAACCAAATTGGAATTCCGTACTATGCAGTCAACTTTGAAAAGCAATATTGGGATAAGGTTTTCACATACTTTTTAGAGGAATATAAAGCAGGACGAACACCAAACCCTGATGTAATGTGCAATAAGGAAATAAAGTTCAAAGCCTTTTTAGAGCATGCGATGGATTTAGGGGCTGATTATTTAGCGACAGGACATTATGCTAGAATCGATCGTAGTGATGATGGTGAAGTAAAAATGCTCCGTGGAATAGATGATAATAAGGATCAAACATATTTCCTAAACCAACTATCTCAGGAGCAATTATCACATGTTATGTTTCCAATTGGTGATATTGAGAAAAAAGAGGTTCGAAAAATTGCAGAAGAAGCTGGTTTAGCGACGGCTAAGAAAAAAGATTCAACAGGAATCTGCTTTATTGGAGAACGTAATTTCAAAGAATTTTTAAGTCAATATTTACCAGCTCAACCTGGTAAAATGGAGACAATGGATGGCATTGTCATGGGGCAGCATGATGGATTAATGTACTATACACTAGGTCAACGACATGGTCTTGGGATTGGTGGAGACGGAGAACCTTGGTTTGTGCTTGGGAAAGATTTGGAGCGCAATGTATTACTTGTTGGTCAAGGCTTTGACAACGAGTATTCATACTCTACATCATTAACTGCTGTAAAAATGAACTATACTTCGACAAAAAAATTGCCTGGGAAATTTTCATGCACAGCAAAATTCCGTTATCGTCAAACAGATACACCAGTAGAAGTAGAAATTTTAGAAGATGGACGTACCCAAATTACATTTGATGAGCCAGTACGTGCAATTACACCTGGACAAGCTGTTGTTTTATATGATGGTGAAGAATGCTTAGGCGGCGGCACAATCGATGAGGTTTTTAAAAATAACGAAATACTAACATATGTTGGATAATTAGTGAAAAGACTGCTGTGATTGCTTTATATGAGCAGTCTTTCGCTATGTAGAGGTGAACGTAAATTATGGATTTTAACGAAAAGGGCATTTTAGCCTTTCAAGAAAAGCGCTATGAAGATGCTGCACAACTTTTTACACAAGCAATTGAAGCAGAACCACAAAATGCAATTGGCTATGTCAACTTTGGAAATCTTTTAGCAGTTTTAGAGGATACTGAGCGTGCAGAGAGATTCTTTCAAAAAGCCATCACTGTAGATGAAACGGCAGCAACTGCTTACTATGGCTTGGCTAATTTATACTATAATGTTGAACGCTATGCAGAAGCCGTAAAACTATATGAGCAAGCGCTAAAGCATAAAATAGAAGGCGCAGATGTGTATTATATGATAGGTAAATGCTTTGAGCGTATGGAGAATTCGAGACTGGCACTGCCATATTTACAACGTGCTAGTGAGCTTGCGCCAGAGGATACACAAATTCGTCTTGCCTATGCAATCATACTGTGTGCACTTGAAATGTTTGCAGAAGGGAAGAAGGAATTGGATCAATTAATTGAACAGGATTGGAATAATGCTGATGCACACTATAATTTAGGTGTACTTTATGCTGTGTCCACAGAACAAACAGAAGAGGCAATGTATCATCTAAAACAAGCCTTTACCCTACAACCTGACTATGACCAAGCACGTTATATTTATGATATGATTGCGCAACGCTTTAACTAATATAGAAGTAGCAAGTGTCATTTCATGAACTTGCTGCTCATAGTGTTGAAAAACTAATTGGTCAAGGGACTCTTTGTGAATACTACTAATTCAAATGAAGGTGATTTCCGTTCCAGGCTACTCGCTTTCCAGTGGGCGAGCGACGAGCCGCTTCCTGCGCTGACGCTCCGTGCAGGGTCTCGTCT